>NZ_JAXHDD010000021.1:0-67929 GCF_037072025.1 Pseudogracilibacillus sp. SO30301A
AAAAAATAATGATTTCATTTGGCATTTCATAAAAAGTCTTGTTGAAGGTTATGAAAGGGGAAATCATCGCCCACTTTGCAGTATCCATATGAAGGAAAAGAAAGACAAGGTTTTCAAGTGGCTCACTTCAAAATTACTTGCAGAAGCAATGAAAGTGGTCGTTCTGCATTATGGAAGCTATATGAAAAGCCTGTCTACGCATAGCTCCGTGTTGAACAAGGAACTACGCATCAGGGATGGATAAAAATACACATGATTGCTTACGAGCGAAGATTGTGAAGCGGTTTCACCTTTCAAGATTTGATGAAATAATGGTTAAGTTTTCCCTTTCATTAATCATATGTTTGTTCTTTAACAAAGAAAGCACAGAAAATAACACTGTGCAGTATAAGCAAAAAATCAGATACATTCTGCTGATGATGAGCTACTTGATTCTTGCGCCATGACTTTCTTTGGAAACGAGCGATTATCTATGAATCTAATGCAATCGTGGTGAATTGCTGGCGATAACTCATTAGTTAGGATAATGATACTCCCCTACCGTCATGGTTCGAGCATTCAAAGCGTCGCAAGCTATTAGTAGGCTGGAAGAAATACTTGCAGGGGTGAAATTCCCGTGGAGCTGTACCAACAGCCGTCTGATTTTTAAAGTTTGCTCTATCAAAAAACATCATGAAGCATGGTATAATAAATATATATTGTATTGGCTCGACCGAGAAAGGAGCAATATGATAATTACTATAACCCGTAAAGACTTAATTGCTTTAGGTTATGGTCCATCTTTCTCCCGTGACATTATCCGTCAGGCTAAATGTCTAATGGTGCAGAAAGGATATGGTTTCTACAATACGAAAAAATTAGGTCGAGTACCAGTAGAAGCTGTAGAAGAGATATTGGGAATAACACTTAATCAAGAAGATTTATTAAAATCTTGTGGTTCCAGTGAGGCTGCTTTAATCAAGGAAAGGAAAAACAATGATTAAAGTGAAGAAACACCCCAATGGAACATATCAATTTAGGGTAAGTTTAGGATTTGATCCAGTCACAGGAAAAAGAATACAAAAAAGAATGAGTGGATTTAAAACTAAAGCGGAAGCTGAAAACGCTTATGCTAAATTGATTTTAGATCATAGTGAAGGTGCTTATAACCCAAACAGTAGTATGACTTTTGAGAAGTTTACGAAGGAGTTTTTTGTACCTTGGTATAAGAACCAAGTTAAAGAAAGCACTTTTGAGAATAGGCAACACACAATAAATAAACACTTTGCTTATTTTTATAACGTAAGTCTTTCAGATATCACGCCATTAATCTTGCAAAGATGGCAATTAAACGCTACCGAAAAATACTCTAGTCAATACGTTCGAGGCATACAAGGTTTATTATCCTTAGCTTTTGATAGAGCGATTGTATTAGGTTTAATGAAAGAAAATCCATCAAAGATAATTGGAAATGTTAAAAAAGTTACAGCCGAAATTGACTTTTGGACGAAGGAAGAATTTGAGGCTGTTATATCCAAGATTTATCTAGGCGATTACTTTCAGCATTTTCAATTTATCATTATCTGGCTTTTATTCATGACAGGTATGCGTATTGGTGAAGCCTCTGCCTTACAATGGGATGATGTGGACTTTGAAAAAGGCACATTAGATATTTCTAAAACACTCTATTATAAGAATGCTGCGGATTACCGCTTTACCGAACCTAAAACCAAAGCAAGCATTCGTGTTATTGCTTTAGATTCTGACACACTGCGTTTATTACAGGAATGGAAAGAAATCCAACAGAAACAATGTAAGACCAATTTCATATTGTCTTACAATGGCATTCCGACTCAAAAGCACACTGTTACTCATTCGATTAGACGTTTTTCCAAAGCTGCTAATGTCCATCGAATTAAGATTCATGGTCTCAGACACTCGCATGCTTCTTTGTTAATTAGTATGGGAGAAAATCCTTTAGTAATTAAAGATAGACTGGGACACGAAGATGTACAGACCACTTTAGGTACTTATGGACACCTTTATCCAAACAGTAACTTTCAAGTTGCCAACAGGTTAAGTAATGTAATTCAGTTCAAAACAAGCGAGGATACACAAATTGAACATTACAGCAGTAACCAATTTGTGAGAACGACTTTTCGAAGTGTGCCATAACTGTGCCAAAGAAAATATAAAAGCCCTAAAAACCCAGTGTTACCAAGGCTTTTAGGGCACCTATTACTACTCCCACTCAATCGTCGCCGGCGGTTTACTTGTAATATCATACACGACACGATTCACTTGCTCTACTTCCGCAACAATACGACGAGAAATTTTCTCTAAAATATCCCAATCAATACGTGCCCAATCCGATGTCATGCCGTCGACTGAATGAACCGCGCGAAGTCCAACGGTATAATCATAGGACCTTGCATCTTCACGTACACCTACACTACGAATGTTCGGTAGTACTGCAAAGTATTGCCAAATATCACGATCTAATCCTGCCAAGGCAATTTCTTCACGTAAAATAGCATCTGCTTCTCTTACGATCTCTAACTTTTCTTTTGTTACCTCACCGAGGACACGAATTCCAAGTCCGGGTCCTGGGAATGGTTGTCTCCAAACAATTTTATCTGGCAATCCTAATGCTGTACCGAGTTCTCTCACTTCATCTTTAAAGAGAGTACGAATTGGCTCGATAAGTTTAAATTGCATGTCCTCAGGTAGTCCACCTACATTATGGTGGGACTTGACCATTTTACCCATCTCAGTTCCACTTTCAATTACGTCACTGTAAAGCGTCCCTTGTGCTAAAAAGTCAACATCTGTTAATTTACCTGCTTCTTCATCAAAAACTTCAATAAATTCGTTCCCAATAATTTTTCGCTTTTTCTCAGGATCGTCTACACCAGAAAGTTTTGATAAAAAGCGGTCAGCTGCATCGATTTGAATAATATTCATATGAAAATCTTCAGCTAATGATTCCATAACTTCGTTCGCTTCGTTTTTTCGTAATAATCCATGGTCAACAAAAATACAAGTTAACTGATCCCCAATCGCTTTATGGATCAAGGCTGCAACGACAGAAGAATCTACTCCACCACTTAATGCACATAGAACTTTTCTATCTCCAACAACTTCTTTTATATGAGCTTTTTCCGTTTCTATAAACCTTTCTATCGTCCAATCACCTTTACAATTGCTAACAGTAAACAAGAAATTTTTAAGCACATCTTTTCCATACTCAGACTCTTTTACTTCAGGGGAAAATTGAATGCCGAACACTTTTTCAGGTTCATTACTAATTGCTGCAATCGTTCCATCTTCCGTTTTTGCATCTATTTGAAATTGATCTGGTACAGTAGAAATAGTATCCCCTTTGCTTATGTATACACCTTGTTCTTTATCTAAGTCACTAAACAATTGGGCGTCACGTTCAATCGTTATGGTTTCCGTCTCATATGATCGTTCTGTTATATGCTTAACCTTTCCACCAAAATGGTTGGTTATTAACTGAGCTCCATAGCAAATTCCTAAGATCGGAATACCACTTGAATAGAGTGAAGCATCAATCCGATATTTATGTTCATCATGAATATGATACGGCCCACCAGATAAGATAATTGCTTTGGGAAAAATAGCCTGTACCTCTTTAGCAGTTACTGTATGGGAGCGTAATTCACTATACACTCCGAGACTTCGAATCTGTCTCATCAACATTTGCGTATATGGACTTCCAAAATCGATAACTAATACTACTTCATTTTTACTCATGTTATCTTCTCCTCACTCACTTATCATACTTGCCTATTATACAACTTCACGATTAAATTTGGTAATATATTAAAAAAGACCTTAAAGTGCGTGTTCAAAAAGGAGGTTAAAAAGGATCAAGAAATTCGAGGCGGCGCAGCTCCCGTCAGCGGAATGTATGCATTTAAATACATGAGCGGCGGAGAAACAAGCCAACAAAGAAATTCGAAGTGTCATTTTTACCGGACTTTTTGAACATCCTCTTAAATCCACACAAGGAGTTTTGCTCTTATGTTAAATCAATTAAAAACAATTTATCCATCTATCATTAGGTATGACCAACAAAAACAAGAACACGTAAATGACTACGTTTGGTTTATAACGGATCAAAAAGAAGTATTTGGTATACTTCGAAAAGAACTTTCCAAAAAGGACCTGATCCTATTATCCACTTTATTAAAACGATATAATCAACTTTTACCTGAAAAAACAAACGAAGAAGAGTATTGGTACGACTTAATAGCGGAAAAGTCGAGTACAGCTCACTTATCCCCTTTTCGATTCATTTATTTTACGATTCAGCCAGACCAAATTGATCCTACTTCCTTTAAAGCAGCAATTACTGAATTATTTGGTAAGTATGTTCCTATATTATGGGAGGATGAAACGACTGGAATTTTAGTCGAGGAAATTTCCATTACAGAAGAACAAATTGATTATGCCCAAATTATCGATATTTTAATGGCAGATTTATCGGTTCATATTCATTTTTATATTGGAGATATACAGGCTAATAGTAGCGATATAAAACAATATTATACTTCTTTATTAAAAGGTGGCAAAATAATTTTTCAATTAACAAACGAAGAAGTAATTAGCTATCAACAATCTATCCCTTACTTACTATTAAATCAAACGGATAAACAAACGAAAAAACAGTTAATCACATCTGTTTTAAAAAAATTTGAAGACGATGAGGAAATGTTAAAAACGTTAGAAATGTTTTTTAATCACAATTTAAATGTCTCCGAAACCGCGAAAAAAATGTACATGCACAGAAATAGTTTACAATACCGAATCGATAAGTTTACGAATGAAACCGGTATTAATATCCAAAAGTTTGATCAAGCGCTTGCTGTTAAACTGGCACTAGTAGCTAAAAAAAGTTAATACTTCTCTTCATTCGTCAATTTGCACATAAAGCAGACAAATCTTTGTGCAATTTTGTCATATATGAAAGCGCTGTATTATTTTACAATTACAGTAAGATAAAATTTAAGGGGATGAAGAGATGGCAGAACTTAAACTAAATAATATCAAAAAAATATATGGAAAAGATGTTGTAGCGGTTAAAGACTTTAATTTACATATTGAAGATAAAGAATTTATCGTATTTGTAGGTCCTTCCGGTTGTGGAAAGTCTACAACTCTACGGATGATTGCGGGACTGGAGGAAATCTCTGATGGTGAATTATATATTGACAATAACTTAATGAATGATGTTGCACCAAAAGACCGTGACATTGCGATGGTTTTCCAAAACTATGCACTTTACCCACATATGAATGTTTATGACAATATGGCATTTGGATTAAAATTACGAAAGTTTAAAAAAGATGAGATAAAAAAGCGTGTAGACGATGCTGCTAAAATTTTAGGACTGGAAGACTTTTTAGACAGAAAACCGAAAGCACTTTCAGGTGGACAACGCCAGCGTGTTGCTTTAGGAAGAGCAATTGTTAGGGATCCAAAAGTGTTCTTAATGGATGAACCTTTATCAAATTTAGATGCTAAATTACGGGTTCAAATGCGTGCAGAAATTCAAAAGCTTCACAATCGTTTACAGACAACAACCATTTACGTTACTCACGACCAAACAGAAGCGATGACAATGGCAACTCGTCTTGTAGTTATGAAAGATGGAATCATTCAACAGGTTGGAACACCGAAAGAAATTTATGATAATCCGGAAAATGTGTTTGTCGGTGGTTTTATTGGATCGCCTGCAATGAACTTCCTACATGGAACCGTTACAAATGGTCATATCCAATTAGGAGAGAATTCAGTTAAAATCCCTGAAAACAAATTAAAAATGTTGAAAGATAAAGGATTTGACAACAAAGAAGTGATTCTTGGTATCCGTCCTGAAGACATTTATGACGCTACTTCTAACCAAGACTATTCAAATGAATTAAATATTGACATTCGTGTTGACGTCGCTGAATTAATGGGATCTGAAACGATCGTATATGGAGAAGTGAATGGACAAAATGTTGTATCCCGAATCGATGCTCGAACTGGAATTGTAGCGGGCTCTACATTGAAGCTTCATTTTGATATGGATAATTGTCACTTCTTTGATCCTGAAACAGAATTAAGAATTAGATAACGAACAGTATTTTAAACAAATCCGCTGCCAGATGAGCGGATTTTTTTGTACATATGGGATACGGAATCACACGCTGAAATTTTGGTTTAATCGATGAATTTATTTGTGTATTCGATGAATACTTAAGGAAAACCGCTGAATTTCCAGGCAATTTCGCTGAATCTTTATCAACTAGAAAATAATACGAAGGTTCGTTCTACTATGAACTTAAATAAACCAGGCAATTAGACCAACAAGCAAGAAGTAAAAAGAATTTGGTAGTGCTAGTATCATCACTTTAATCGGATCAACTTCTTTACTTAAAATTCCGCCGATTAATCCACAAACGACAAAAGCAGTTAACCCAACTGGTGGCATATTTTGTCCAGCCGCCGCGATATGAGAAGCCCCGAGTGCAATTAACGTTGGATCGACATTCATATTTTCTAAAATAGGACCTAAAAATGTAACATTTACTGTCTGAGCGGTAGTTTGTGATCCGGTCAACATTCCTACAACGACAATCGATGCAGCACCGCCAATTTTGATCATTGATGCCGCTAATCCTTCTGTCATCGCTGCAACCTTGTCAATTAATCCAGATGCATAAAAAACTCCAACCATAATCCCCGCACAAAGTTGAATTTGGACTGTTTGGCTAACTTTTGTAAGTCCACCTTTTAATACACCTTTTGTTTCTTTCCAAACCGATGGAAATAAAAAACTAACGAAAATAGCAATAATAATAGCGGAAACTACTTGGAAAGATATTCCTTGTAGAATTGGTACTTCCTTGATTGGCTCCAATATGGCAGCAAATATAGCCCATTCTGAGAAAATATTATACTCAAAGAGTGTATTTGCAATAACGATTGCAATAAGTATGGCTAACGGGATGAGCGTGTTCCATTTTTCTTTTATTATTTGAAATATAGATTGGGTTGTTTTTAAATGTTCAGGCATCTGCTTACCTTTTACAAATCGGAAAGACTCAAGGATTGCAAATACTCCTCCGATCGCGACAGTGATATAACCAATTTTTATGACAGGACTTGGGTCAATACCAATCAAAGAAGAAGAAAGAAAAATACCTTGCGTTATCGGTGGCATTATTGAACCAACAGAAGCCCCAACTAAAATAATCATCCCTATTTGTTCCGGTTTTACTTTTAATTCATATAAAGAATGAATCACTAAAAAGCCAATTACGGTTGCTGCTGCAATTGCATCACCAAGAAAAGAACCTGCAATTATTAATGTAATAAAAATTGCAGCAATTAACCCTTTTGGTGAATTTCCAAATGCTGAACGAAGACTATTTAATGTCGTGTCCATCGCTCCAAGCTTAACTTGCGATTCGGCATATAAAGAACCGAAAACAGATAGCATAATGACCCATGAGAGTCGATCAATCCCATCAATAAAAGCCAAAACTGTTTCCATTGGACCAAGACCAGAAATGATGGCAGAGGTAATTGCAGCAACGATTAACGCAACTCTAATATTTCCTCCAATTTTCGGAATCTGCTTTACTAAGGCAATGATAAAAAGCAATAATAACGGCAGAACAATTTCAAGCATAAAACCAATCCCCTTCGTTTTTTAGTTTTGCTTGATAGTACTAACTTTCACCAAAACTTACTCTTACAAAAAATAAATCAATTAATCTGGCAAACTCCTATATACAGATTCTATTAATGTATTGCAATCGAAAATTGGTATATTCGTTATTTCCCTAATAGCTCGTAGGTACGGAGGCATGTTTGTGCATTCTAAAACAATTGCTTTAAGATCTGGGTTTTCTTTTATAAGTTTAGTAGTAACTTGCTTCATTTCTCCATATACTGCCGTTTCATTAAGGCATATCATTTCATCGATGATTGCACCGGTAAAATTAGACATCTCATCCATTCCCTCGATAACAAGCTGATATCCTAATGCGTTAACACCATTTAAATGTTTTGTTGTTAAACTCGTTTTTGAAGCAGTAATCACTCCGATTGGCTCACCTGCTATCATACTGATAAAAGGAATCTGTAGGAGACTTGATGATAAAAATGGTACATGTAGTGCTGTTTGAATTTCCTTTTGAAAAATCGCTAAAAATCCACAACTCGTTGAAATAGCTTGAATACCTTCTTGTTCAAATTCTTTTGCCGCTTTAATAAACGCTGCAACTAAATGGGCATCCGCTTCACGTACAGCTCGGTTAATCGTTGCTCCCACTACTGTCTTATATGCAACTGGAAATGAAAAAGTATCTTTATTCCCTATATCACCGACAGGTCTATGAAAATGATTGTCTAACATGAGAATTCCAAGCTTTGCATTTTTCAATTTATACGTCATTACACCACCTTAAAATTTTTCATTTTAATCATTTAACTTCCAAGTGCAAATCGTTCCAGTTTTAAGCCATCTAATAAATTATTCTTTTTGCCTTGGACTAAGTCAGCGACAAGTTTTCCCGTAATCGGAGCTAGAGCAATTCCATCTCCTTCATGCCCTGCTGCAATAATTAGCCCTTGAACACCTGGTGCTTCATCAATAATCGGTAATCCGTCTCCAGTAAACGGTCTGAAACCAACCATCGTGCGAATGATTCGCAAATTACCTAAGACAGGAGCAATTCGGCAAGCATGACGGGCTATTTCAGAGAAAACTTCGGTAGAAACTTTTTTGTTGAACCCAACAAATTCTCTGCTTCCACCGATTAATAAATTCCCACTCTCTGTCTGCCCCAATGAAAGACCTATTCCAAAGGGCGATAATTTTTCTTCTGGGGTTAAATGTTTTGCAGCAAGATATTGCGAGCATAAAATACTGCCATTAATGATTGGTCCAACTTTTTCTGTAATTAAAATGACCCCTCGTCGCGGCTTTATTGGTAAATCTACGTTCACCATTTTAGCTATACTGCTTGCGAACGGGCCTGCTGCATTAATAACTAGATTAGTCGCTATTTTTCCTTTATTAGTTTCCACACAAGTAACTTTTCCTTTTCTCACTTTAATACGGATAACTTCCGTGTGAGTACGTATATCCACGCCATCTCTTATTGCTGCATCAGCAAAAGCTTGACTTAATAATAAAGGATTTACTTCAGCATCATCCTTACAATAAGTAGATCCAAATACATGAGAGGAAAAGCAAGGTTGTTGTCTTAGTGTTTCCTCTTTATCCAGTAGTTTTACATCCATCCCTGCCATTCGTTGACTTTTAATAAAAGACTCCATAAAAGGGAGATGCGATTCTGATTCGATCACTATCATTCCACCAGATTGCTTATATTCAACGGACATATCAAGTTCTTCCTCAAGATTTCTATACATATTACTGCTCGCTTTTGCTAGTTTACTAGGAAATCCAGGTCTTTTTGATTGTAAAAAAATTGCTTTGTCACAGGATGCAGAAGTTTGTCCACCAACTTCTCCTTTTTCAATTACTACAATCTTTTTAAAAAGTTTTGCCAAACGAAATGCAATGGAAGTTCCAATTACACCTCCACCGATAATAACAACATCTGTGGTTTCCATATGTCCATCACCTTTATTAACGTTTTCATTCATTTTAGATTTCATCAAAAAAACGAGAAGTTAATTTTAGATTTTTAACATAATTACTATAATATATATTATGATTTAATAGCGAGAAATATTATGTACATTTTGTTATAGTGGGAATAAGCTTTTGAAAGAGAGGATAAAAATAATGAATATTATTGCACATAGAGGTGCTTCTACATATGCTCCTGAAAATACGTTAGCCGCTTTTCAAAAAGCACTTGATCAAGGAGCAGATGGAATTGAACTAGATGTCAGACTTACAAAAGATAATGTACCTGTCATTTGCCATGATGCTACAGTGAATCGAACGAGTAACGGAAAAGGATTTATACACAATATGACTTTAAACCAATTGAAAAAACTTGATTTCGGATCAACGTTTAGTAAAAAATTTAAAGGAGAAACGATACCCACCTTGGATGAAACTCTATCATTGATCGGTGATAAACCAATAACGATTCATATTGAATTAAAAAATGGTCCTGTTATCCCTAAAGACTTGGAACGAAAAGTCCTTGATCTCGTTTACCGTCATGGCGTTGAACATAAAGTTGTCTATTCATCTTTTGATCATGTTAGTTTACAAAGATTAACAAATATTGACCCAAATGCAAAAATAGGATTACTATTTCATATAAACTTAATTAACTTATTTGATTATATACAGAATACAGGTTTACATATTTATAGCATTCATCCTAACCATTTCTATGTAACGGAAGAGATGATTGACGAAGCTCATGAACGAAATATAGAAGTGAATATTTATACGGTCAATAATCGAGACCAGGCAAAAATATACCAAGGATTAGGTATCGACGGATTAATAACAAACGACCCACTAATATTAAAGTAACTTTGAATGCAAGAAAAATAGAAACCTAAGGCATGAAGTAAGCCTCAGATTTCTTTTTTCTACGCGAGTAATGATATTCATTTTATGATATTTATGATTTTAATATTTGTTAATACCATGAAGGCTTCATTACGTCTACTAAAAATGAGCCTTTATTTCGCTTTGGTTAACTCTTTAATTCTGGTAATTTGTTCTTTAGAAAGATCCTTATCAAAATCGAAATTTTCTCTTACACCTGAACCAAAATGAAGTGCCTTTGGTTGGACTTCTTCATAAAATGACCGTAATGTTTCAATCCGTAATCCATGCCCCGGCATAATCGTCAAATTCGCTCCTTTTGCTCTTTCAATTAAGCGAATTAAATTTGATGCTGAATCGGTTGCAAGTCCATCACCGCCAGCTGTTAAAATAGTTGTAATTTGCTTGTACTTAAGGATTGTTTCTAATGCTTCCATTTGATCACTTACAAAATCAAATGCTCGATGAAAAGTAACTTCTAAGCCGTCAGCCGCTTCCAATAAGACTTTTAACGCAGGCTCATCGATTGTTCCTTCTCGTGTAAGAGAGCCAATAACGATCCCATTAGCTCCTATCTGTTTAATTGCTTGAATATCATGACAAATCGTTATGAGATCATCTTTATCATAAACAAATGATTTATTATGAGGCCTAACCATTACATTGATCGGTATATCCACTGCTTCTACAGCTGACTTTATTAGTCCATAACTCGGAGTTAATCCATCTTCAGCTATACTCTGACATAGCTCTACTCGATCAGCATAATACTTTTCAGCTGCTTTTACATCCTTTAAAGATGTTCCAATCACTTCTAATAACATGTTGCTGTCTCCTTACTCAGTGCTGTTTTAATCAAATAACCAGCACCAATAATTCCTGCATCATTGCCTATCTTTGCGATTTCTACTTGTGTAGTTTGACTAATCCAACGAAGAGAATGTTTTTTAAAAGATGCCTCTATTTGTTGTACAAATGTAATTCCTGCTTGTGATAGGCCGCCACCAATTAATATTTTATATGAATTAACGACTGTTCCAACGTTTGCCAAAACAAATCCAAGATAATCAACTAATTGGTTAATAATTTCCTATGAATGTGCGTCCCCTGCTTCCGCTAATTGAAACACATCTTTAGCGGTCAGTTGCTGATGAGAGGAATATAATTTTGCTAACTTGGAATTTGGTTCCTGCTGCACAATTTTCATTGCTTCTCGTTCTATGCCAGTTGCAGATGCATGAGTTTTCAAAGCGTATTTAAACGAATAGCATAATCTTTGGTACTGTACAATGATAACTCTAAAGGAAGATTCAAGACTAACCTAACCAATTCATCTCACGACTTTATTAAGTTCGAAATTTTTCTCTTTTTAAATTAATTATAATCCAATTAACTGCATCTAGAAGATGAGACGCGACATAATCGGTTCAATCGTTTCCCAATGCTTGCGATCTTTAGTCAGTGACCCTTCTCCCCAACCTGTTTTAACGAGCACTTTTTTGTACCTGCTCTGTCATCAGCTATCATATCAGTACTGCTTATCACCTACAACATAACATTCTTCGAGAATTAAATGTGCACATCTCTTTTGCTTTTAACATCAATCCAATATTTGATTTTTGACAACTGCATCTGTCCTCAGGCTTATGTGGGCAATAGAAAATATCATCCAGAAACGCAGAGTGGCTCGCTAGTTCTTCCTCCATCAGCTTAAATCCGTTTAGCAAAGCTGTCTCTGTAAAATATCCTCTTCCTACTCGTGTTTGATTCGTAAAAAGAAATACTTTTATTCCATTGTCGTTAAGCGATCTTATCGCTTTAGGGGAAAAATCATACAATGAAACGTCTAATGGATGCACTCCGCCTGTACCACCAATGGTACTATCTCGGTCTAAAAAGACAGCTCTCACCTAATGGCATCTCCTTTATCACTAAAAGAAAAGCCATCCCCGCAAAGGACAGCTCTTCTCTCATCATTTATTTTTTCGGATTTTTTCAATAGCGTCAGCGACAAACTGGACACTTGTTCCGACGATGACCTGAATATTATGTTTTCCTACGACATTCGTTCCCGGAACACCTGTCGATTTAATTTTTTCTTCATCCACTTTATCCATGTCCTTAACCTCAACACGTAGACGCGTTGTACAGTAATCAACAGATGCGACATTGTCATCTCCGCCAAGACCTTCGTAAATTTGAGCAGCCATCACAGCGGTTTGATCCTCTTCTTTTGGAACGTCTCCACCTTCTACTTCTTGGGTGTTTTCAAGTTCATCTCCGTCTTCACGGCCTGGTGTTTTTAAGTCAAATTTAACAATCAAGAATCGGAATAAGAAGTAATAAATGACGGCAAACACAAGCCCTTGAACGAGCAACATGTATGGCCGGTTAGCAATTGGATTTGTAAAATGTAATATATAGTCAACAAATCCAGCACTAAATCCGAAACCTGACGTCCACTGGAATGTTGCAGCGATAAAGAGTGACAATCCTGTTAAGAGTGCATGAACTACATACAGGGCAGGTGCAAGGAACATGAAAGCGAACTCAAGTGGTTCTGTGACACCTGTGAAAAATGCAGCGAATGCAGCTGCCATCATTAAGGATGCAGCTGTTTTCTTACGGGCTGTTTTAGCTGTATGATACATCGCTAAACCGGCTGCAGGTAAACCGAACATCATAATCGGGAAAAATCCTGCTTGATACATGCCTGTGACACCTTTTGTACCTTCGGCCGCTAAGAATTTACCTATATCATTAATCCCTGCTACGTCAAACCAGAATACAGAGTTCAGTGCGTGATGGAGACCTGTTGGGATTAGTAACCGGTTAAAGAAACCATATAGTCCTGCTCCTGCAGCCCCCAAACTACTGATTGCTGTACCAAAGGCGACAAGCCAGGAATAAACAACGGGCCATACGAAATACAGTACAGCAGCAAGCACAACCATTGCGGCAGCTGACATAATTGGAGCAAGTCTTTTTCCGCTGAAGAAAGCAAGCGCATCAGGCAGTTTAACATCGCTGAAACGATTATACATTGAAGCAGCGATGATTCCCGTGATAATTCCTATGAACACGTTCTCATTCTGCTCAAAGGCAGGATTGACAACTTCCGGATCAATTCCCTGCAAACTTGCCACAGAATCAACCGAGATTAAATTTGTCACAACTAAAAATCCAACTAAACCACTTAAAGCCGAAGCTCCATGTTTATCCTTTGATAATCCGATGGCAATACCGACGGCAAACAACACTCCTAAATTATCAAGAATAGAAGTACCTGCGGTAAATATAAATGAACCGATAACATTATCGGGTGAAAAGCCGAGAATCCAGTTTCCGATTCCTGCCAAAATTGCCGCGGCAGGTAATACAGCAACTGGTAGCATGATAGCCCGGCCTAAATTCTGCAAAAATTTTATCATCTGTTTTTCCTCCCTACTCATTTTATAAATTTCATTTAAGCAACTGCTTTTCTACTCTTCAAATCTTATACATGTGATGAGCTTTTCGATGTTCAGGAAAAGCACATTGAAGCGACCTGGTGATAAATGATAGATACTTTTATAAATGCAAAACGAAGTACGCTTACTTTTTTCTAAGTCTTTCAATATGAAGTGTGATATAGCCTAGTTCCTCTTCTGGAAAATGGACACCATGTTCATCAGCCACTTTTTCTGCTACCCTGACGGCACATTGGTAAGATAGTTTAAATTTATGTTTAATCATTTCCAGCATTTCTTCATCCATTGTATGCACTTTATGGTCATTGCTTCTAATTAGCGCAAATCGGAGATGGGTGATCAATCGTTCATATGCTATATCATCTTCTTCAATATCGATCTGTAATGTATTCTTAATTGTAGAAACCATATCGCTTACAATTGTGGTTTTCCTGACTGTTTCGTGCAAATCACCTCCTTGAATTTTCATTGTATGAATATGAAGAGCTATGAAAGCAGCTTCATCAACTGGCATTGTGACATCAAGCTTTTCTTTAATATACTCAAGAGCCCAAAGACCAATTTCAAACTCTTTTCGATATAATACTTTTATCTCTTGCAGAAGCTTATTTTTTAAATGAATTCCCTCACCTGCCCTTTCAATCGCAAAGGACAGATGATCTGTCAGGCCAATTCGCACATGTTCGTTTAATTCAACGCCCAAATGTTTTTCGGCATAATCAATGATTTCTTCCGCAAGAATAATATGTTCTTCAGGAATGCGCTGAAGAAGTTGCTGTAATTTTTCATTCTCTCTTAAGATAAAAAGCTTCTCTATTTTATTTGGTTGCACGAGATCATTTTTCACTTTCTTGAATCCAACACCTGATCCGATGGCAATCTTCTCTTGATTATCATCCATGATGATGACGGCATTATTATTTAATATTTTTGTTATTTTCATGACTAGTCACCTTTGCTCCTGTTTCGTCTTGCTTAAAGAGATGAAGCTGTCATGATGACTGTATTTCCCGGTTGAGCCTCTTTCTCCTCGGACATGGTAAATTTTTTGTCGATGTCATTACTGTTAGTAATAACAATCGGCGTGATGATATCATCCGCATGCTCTTTAATATACTCTAAATCAAAGTCAAGCAATGAATCTCCAACAGATACTTTATCCCCGGTTGCTACGTTCACTGAAAAACCTTCACCTTTTAAGGCCACTGTTTCCAGGCCAACATGAATTAAAATTTCTATTCCATCCGTTCCTTCGATGCCTATCGCATGCTTCGTTTCAGGAACTTGAACAATTTTTCCTTCAATAGGAGAAACGACTTTACCTTCGTCCGGAATGATAGCAATACCTTCACCCATCATTTTTTGGCGGAAAACAGGATCAGGCACTTCTTCAAGTGGGACAATCTTCCCGCTCAACGGTGCATAAATATGAAGTTCTTCCTGATTTTTAGATTTTTTAAATAGATTTTTAAACATTCATCTAATCTCCTTTTTGAACAATTATCGTCCTTCTTACCAACAGACAACCTATTTTAAAGTTCATTTGTTCTAGTTTTTAGTATGATGTTACGTCAAAAATATATACCTTACTTCCCTAGCTCAATAAGTTTTTAACTTGACACTTATCAGTCGTGTAGTGACTTGTGTCATAAGTGTGAATGAGGAAAGTTTAAAGGCTGCTAATGATCACCTATTTTAAATCAGCCTAGCAAAAAAGGCATGGTGGTTCTCTTGAGATATTTTATAAAATCTCTTAGAAGTTCCACCATGCCTAATCAAGTTAGTAACATGTGATCAATATTTTATTCTATTTTGATAATAACATTGACGCGGAAAAATATCAATTATTTATGAATATCGTTCGTAATTCTAATTTTTCTTCAAGGATTTTTTCAAAGAAGCTAGCTTCCAATTAAACTGAGCCGAGAGCTCGATGATGCCCCTCTTTATTGTCAATCAATCCTGGTAGACCGATACAAACACCGATCACCCGATCGTTCGCAATATCTTCCCTATCAATCAATTCATTTACAGTCTAGCCGATAAAATCAGCCACTCTTTCATAACTATCTGTTTGAAAGGGAAGAAATGTTCAGCAATTCTATTAAATTCATGAAACCAATTCGAATTACGCCAACATCAATTTCAACCCCCACATAGATGACAGAATCTTCATTTGCCATAAAGTACATAGCTTTTCTCCCTATATCATTCGTATGTAAGTACACTCATTTTCATGTTGCATGTTCATTTACTCCTATTATGATATGTATTCCAATATTCTTTCATTACCATCTTTTAATGCGTTTTTGAATGTGTATAATATTTAATGAAAAACACAAGCTCTAACTATCATTAGTTAATTATCGAGTAACAGTTGCCACTTTGCATTAAGGCACTCACTTCATTGGTGCGAAAGTTGAGCTACTATCAAAATAAGGATTACCTTTCATTCCAACCCAAAGTCCAGTATCTTCAAGTTGATAAGCTAATCGTAACAATTGATGATCGTTCCCTTTAGCGGCCATTATTTGTACTCCTAAAGGTAGCCCTGATTCAGTCAGATGGACTGGAACGCTAACTGCCGGCTGTCCAGTTAAATTAGCAAGTTGTGTAAATGGTGTGTACGTCAGGCTTGGCAAAAACATTTCATAAATGACTTCTTGCTGTTTTTCCGGAATCTCTGTCTGAATTTGTTCAAGTAGCTCCACTTCTCTTTCCTTACTATGGGTAAGTTCTCCTATCTTCGGTGCAGGATATGCTGTTGCTGCCGTTATATAAAGGTCATATTTTTCGTGGTATTTAGCCATTTTCAAAGCTGCCTTGTCCCATGAGGCTAAGCTTAAAGAAAATTGTGCGGCCGAAACATTTTGACCAGCTTCATGAAGCAGCCATGTTTCGATTTCTATATCGTCTGAAGTTAATTTTTCGTTATGTATTTTTTCTAACTGGTATGTAAGTGCTGAGATTTCTCCGCTATTCATCAAATAATAATCTCGCATTAGCTGAACACCATCAATATCTGGAATCGACTGTTCTACTGAATGTCCTTGTTCCTCTAACCATGTAATGACTTTATGAACAGCTTTTTTGGCTTCATCAGAAACTGGTGTCCCTACTGGTGATTCTGTTGTAAAACCAATTTTTAATGGACGTTTAAATGGTTCTTCCATTGCCCATTCGTAACGGTTTGGAAATAATGGTGTTTGAAAAGCTGCTTCTTGTTGAACTGTCTGCATAATGGTTAAAAGTCTCGCACTATCTCGAACTGTCCTTGATAAAACAAAATCAATTGCAGCTCCGTGCCACTGACGACCAACACCTGGTCCTACCGGTGTTCTTCCTCTCGTTGGTTTTAATCCGAATAAACCGGTAAAAGAAGCCGGTATCCGAATAGAGCCACCACCATCACTAGCTCCGGCGATAGGAACAACGCCTGATGCAACGAGTGCTGCTGCACCACCGCTTGATCCTCCTGGAGAAAATGTGTGATTCCAAGGATTTCGAGTTGGACCATGAAGTTTTGATTCTGTTATATTTTTTAACGCAAATTCTGGTGTTGTTGAATGTCCTAAAGGAAGAAATCCAACTTGTTGAATCTTTTTCACAAAATTTGACGTCTCTGAGGCGATTGTCTCTTTAAATATATTGGCACCACTCGTACTAGGTTCTCCTGCAATTGACTGAGATCCATCTTTTAAAAATATTGGTACTCCATTAAACTCACGTGGTGGATAATGAGGAACAGGAACTGATACTTCTTCGATAACCTTTTCCTTCCTTGTATGAGTCACTGCATTTAACTGGTCATTTACCTTGTCTAAGAGAGTGTAACTTGCTTTTACTACTTCTTCTCGCGTAATTTCTTTCTTATTCATTAATGTTGAAATTTCGGTTCCATCCAATGCTATATACTCTGATAATTTCATTGCTTCCCCAACTTTCATCTTAATACGTTTATCATAACAAAAATATGCTCTAAGTAAAAAAGAATCCAGTACACTAACTAATGAACAAATAAGGAATAGATTGTTCTTTTCATATAGCGTAAGGATTCTACTTAAAGAGGATGTTCAAAAAGTCCGGTAAAAATGACACTGCGAATTTCTTCGTTGGCTTGTTTCTCCGCTACTCATGTATCTAAATGCATACATTCCGCTGCTCGAAACTGCGCCGCCTCGAACTTCTTGGTCCTTTTTATCCTCCTTTTTGAACACGTACTTAAATACAAAATGCTTATCTAAAGATATAATCTTATATGTCGATATCAGTTACTAATACAACGTTAGGATGACGTTGTAATACAGATGCTGGCACTTCTTCTGTTACTTCACCGTATAAAACCTTTTTCAAAATTTCAGCTTTTTTCTCGCCTTGTACAAGAAACAAGATCTTTTTCGCTTCCATGATCGTTCCAATTCCCATTGTCAATGCTTGGGTCGGCACATCTTCTTTGTGATCAAAAAATCGTGAATTTGCTTCAATTGTCGAATCATCCAAATCGACAATATGGGTTCTTGCATCAAAAGATGTACCCGGCTCATTAAAAGCGATATGACCATTTAATCCAAGACCTAAAATTTGCAAATCAATTTCACCAGATTTTTTCATCATTTGCTCAAAAGAGTGACATTCTTTTTCAAGATCTTCGGCTTCCCCATCTAATAAGTGAGTATTTTCCTTTTTTATATCAATCCCATTAAATAAATGATGGTCCATATAATAACGGTAACTTTGTGGATCATCAATAGATAAGCCAACATATTCATCCAAATTAAACGTAACCGCTTGTTCAAACGTAATTTCGCCTGCTTTACATTTATCAATTAAATTTGCATATAATTTTTCTGGAGTTGAACCCGTTGCAAGTCCAAGTACTGGATTTTCAATTTCCTTTATCGAATCAACAACAATTTCAGCTGCCTTGCGACCTAACTCATCCATGTCTTTTACTTTAATAATTTCCATTTCCTTCACTCCTCGTAAGCTATTATCCCTCGACAAATCGTATATTTAATAGCCAGGTTTTCATCGACAAGTAGTATATCAGCATCTTTCCCTACTGTTATACTCCCCTTTTGATCAAATATATCAATTTGCTTTGCAGGATTTTCTGCAGACATTTTAATGATATCTCTAATTGTAACACCATTTAATTTTAACATATTTTTTGCCGCTTCATCCATTTTTAAAATGCTACCAGCCAATGTTCCATCTTCTAGAGTTGCTCGACTATTCAACACGGTAACAGGCTGACCACCTAATTCATATGCACCATCCGGCAATGATTTTGCCCGTATTGCGTCCGTAATCATTAATAATCGATCACTTCCAACATTATTATAAATAATTTGTAACATTTCTTCTGATGTATGTATCTCATCCGCAATAATTTCCGCTTTTAGCTCACTTAGTAAAAAAGCTGCACCGACTGCACCAATATCGCGATGATGAACTCCTGTCATTGCGTTGCATAAGTGGGTTAATTGACGAACACCTTGGGCTACTCCTTTCTTAATTTCTTCAAACGTTGCTGAAGTGTGTCCGGCAGATACGTTATGCCCATCTTCTGCTAAATATGATATGAAATTACCTGTGTCACATTCCGGAGCAACAGTAATAGTTTTAATCTTCCCTCCAGCTACTTCCTGCCAACGGTTAAATAATTCCACATTCGGAGTCTTGATAAACTCTGCTGGCTGCGCACCTTTTTTTTCTTCATTAATAAATGGTCCTTCTAAATGAATTCCGACAACTTCAGATTGTCCTTGTTTATTCCCATACCGTGCAATATTTCTTAATGCCTTTTCGATGTTCTCATTAGATTGCGTCATCGTTGTCGCTAGAAAACTTGTTGTTCCTTCTTTTGGTAAGCAATTAGCAATTGTATCCAATGCTCCTTCATTGGCATCCATGGTATCCGCACCTGCAGCTCCATGGATATGACCGTCAATAAAACCCGGTATTGCAATTAATCCTTCTCCATCAATACAGCAGTAATCGTCACTATTTTGATCGAGTAAAATTGGATGTTTTGATATTTCAACTATTTTTCCCTCTTTAAGTAGTAAAAAACCATTTTCAATCTTTTCATCTTCTGTATATATAGTTACATCTTGAATTAAAATAGATGCTGACATCTTTTTCTCCTTTCTTTTATACATGGAGTGAAACTGCACCTAACATTCCTGCTTTATTTCCTAATGAAGCTTTTACTATGTTTACTCCTGCGAAACTTTCCAATACCATCTCATTTACTTTTTTAGAAATCATATGTATTAACACTTCTTGTTCCATAATTCCTCCACCGATTACGATTGTTGTTGGATTAAAAATGTGAATAATAGATGTTAGTCCAATTACGATTTCCTCTACCCAGTTATCAATTACTTCCTTAATTTGATTGTCATTTTCATAAAATTTCTTGAAAATAATTCGTCCATTTGTGATGTCTGAATCAAGCTTTTGCGCTTCTCTAAGTAATGCAGTAGTCGAGGCGTATGTTTCGTAACAGCCTTTTAAGCCACATTTACATGGTAAGCCATTACCATGAGTTATCATATGTCCAAACTCTCCCGCATATCCATTCCTTCCATAATAAAGTTCTGAATTATCAACAATTGCTCCTCCAATTCCAGTCCCATACGCTAGAAATAAGAAATCATTATAGTCTCTACCTGCGCCAAAATAATTTTCTCCTAGTGCGGCTGCGTTAACATCGTTTTCAACGTTTACCGGAACGTTAAAATGATTCTCTAATATTCCTTTTATTGGTAGACCAGATGTTTGAGGAATATTTGCTGATTCTTGGACAATCATTCCATTTTTTCTATCAACTTGCCCGGCTGTACTAACTCCAATAGCATCCACCTGTTCAAATTGTTCTATTTTATCGATTAGATTTTGTAATATGTAATTTCCTCCTTTATGACTATTTGTATCATATTCGATATTATCATACATTTTACCAGCACTGTTAAAAAAACCAAGTTTAATAGAGGTTCCTCCTATATCAACACCAGCAATCCTCATTTCCCCACTCCTTTATTATTCAAAAAATATCTATTTCCTTAATTGGTGTATTGCCAACATTCATAATATACGATATTATAGCACTTAACATGAATATTCTATATTATAATTACATTCGTAATAAAGATGTTTTAAAAAGGAGACTACTTAAAATGAATGTCCACAAGATGTCGATCGCTGAAAAGGTCGGACAATTATTTATGGTAAGCTTTGAAGGAAGCAAACCTGCAGGTGAAGTAATTAATCTCATCTCTACATATAAGGTCGGTGGACTATGCTATGTAACCGATAATTATAGAAATCCACGACAACTTCATAGACTATCTACTGACTTACAACATTATGCAAATAAAGATCTCCCTTTATTACTCTCCGTTAATCAAGGTGGAGGAGAGTTTAATAGTATTACTAGGGGAGTAATTCAAGGTCCAGATCAATCAACATTAGGAATTATAAATAACCGACTATATACAAAACAAATGTCAGAAATGATTGCAGAGGAACTACATGCCTTAGGAATAAATATGAATTTTTCCCCATCTTTATATATCAGTAAGGGTCGAAAAGATAGTTTTGGTGATTCGATCGATCTTGTAGCAAAACATGGGGTCGCATCTATTCAAGGGTACCAAAAGAAAAACGTTTCGGCAGTTGCAAAATATTTCCTTGAAAATGAAAATAGACCTATTGACACACTGTTAACAGAAGCTTATGATATGTCCCATTCAACACTATATCCTTATTTCTTAGCAATTCAAAAAAATGTCGACGCGATTCTCTTATCTAGTTCTTTTGAAAATGAAGGACGATCGATCATTCAAAGTTTACTTAGGGAAACGCTAGACTTTGAAGGTGTCTTAATGAAAGAAGTTTCTGATGAGAAGACATCGAATACTATTGCCGAAAATGCCGTCAAGTCTATTCATTCTGGAGTTGATCTCGTCTTATTATCTCTGCCGTACAGAACACAAATTGCTGTTATTGATAAGGTTATCGATGCTGTAAAAAAAGGAGATATACCTGAAAATCGTTTAAATGAAGCCGTTGAGCGAATTTTAACACTTAAAGAGAAAAGAAAAGTAGGATTAATTAAACCGTTTGACCGTGATGTTTTTGAGAAAAAACGCGCCGTTCAATTTATCGAAAAGCTTCAAAATTTAGCTGGGTCTCGGATTTAACTGTTTATCAATTTTCTGATATAGACTGTGTCTATTTATCTTCTATTCTTAACCTCCTCTTTTGATGGTAAACGATAAATAGACAGAAATATTTCGTGAGCAATATCCACCACAATTGCTCACGGAATATTATTGTGTTTAGTTTGCGGTCTTTTTTAAAAAAATCTACAAATTATGGCATACAAGAACTTCTTCCGTTTCTTTTTTGAAAAAACTGTACAAATTCAGGCACACGAGAGCTTTTTACGTTCCCCTAGGAGCCGATAAAAACTCCACTAAAAAGTTTAAAAGGCTGATGATAGTTTCTCGACCACCTACTATTCTCGATCTCTTACAATATTTGTCCCAAGAACGTTTTTAGCCGTTCACTCTTCGGATTTGCAAACATTTCTACAGGTTCGCCTTCTTCCATAATAACCCCTTCGTCAATAAAGATAACCCGGTCTCCAACTTCTCTTGCAAAACCCATTTCGTGTGTGACAACGACCATGGTCATTCCTGATTTAGCTAAATCTTTCATAACTGCCAAAACTTCTCCGACAAGTTCAGGATCAAGTGCAGATGTCGGTTCATCAAATAACATTACTTTAGGATTCATCGCTAGAGCACGAGAAATTGCAACCCTTTGCTTTTGTCCTCCTGACAGACTTCCGGGATAAGCGTCCGCCTTATCAGACAGTCCCACTTTTTCAAGTAATTCTCTGGCAGTCTTTTCGGCTTCATCCTTGGATATTTTTTTCACTTTCAACGGACCTAAGGTGATGTTTTCCAGAACAGTCTTATGAGGAAATAGATTAAAATGTTGAAACACCATGCCTACTTGTGACCGAACCTGGGGCACATTCGTATTTTTATTCGTTATTTCTTGACCATCAATCGTAATGGTACCCGATGTTACTTCCTCTAATAAATTCAAACAACGTAAAAAAGTACTTTTACCTGAACCCGATGGACCAATAACACAAACCACTTCTTTTTCAGCGATTGTATTGGAAATCCCTTTTAATACTTCATTTTCTCCAAAAGATTTATGTAGATCTTCTACTACGATCATTATACATCAAGCCTCCGTTCAACACGTCTTAAAATAATACTAGATGGAATCGTAATTGCTAAATAAAAAAGTGCTACCATCAAATAAGGTTGAAAAGAAACAAACGTTGTAGAAGCATATGTACGACCTTGGTATAATAACTCATGTACGGCAATTGCAGAGAATAAAGAGGTATCTTTCAAACTAATAATAAATTGGTTACCAAGTGGAGGAATCATTCGTTTAAACGCTTGCGGCCAAATAATATACCACATCGTTTGTGCTTTCGTGAGCCCAATTGAATCTCCTGCTTCAAATTGCCCCTTATCAATGGATTGTACACCTCCACGAACGATTTCAGCTATATACGCTCCAGCATTTAACGAAATCGCCATAATCGATGCAATTAATTTATCAAAATTATAAAAGTCGGACAACCCGAAATAAATAAAAAATATTTGGACAAGAATGGGAGTACCGCGAATAACTTCGACATAGACAGTACAAAGCCAAAAGATAAATTTATTTTTAGATATACGACCTAAACCTACAAATGCCCCGATAACAAATCCGATTCCTACACCAACAACAGTTATTAAAAATGTTAATTTTATTCCTTCCCACAAATAGGGAAGTACTCCAACAATATGTTGCATAGTTTCTACCACCTCATTTATGCCTTAGAATAGAAAAGCGTGACACGATGATCACGCTTTTCACTAGCCTATATTTTGTTATATTTTATGTTCCTTCAGGTCGCTCACCAAACCATTTTTCATAAATATCATCATAAGTTCCATTTTCTTTTAACGTAGTTAACGCTTCATCTATCTTATCGCGTAACTCTGACCCTTTCGGAAAACCAATTCCATAATCTTCACCAGTTAACTTTTCTCCAACGGTGATTAGTTCTCCCCCTGCTTCTTTTTCAGAATAAAATTGTACGTTAGGTAAGTCATATAAAACAGCGTCAGCTCTACCTGCAAGTACATTTTGATATGCTTCTACAATTTCTGGGAAAGCTTCTGGTGTTGCATCTGTTTCTTCTTCTAAATACTTCTGACTAGTAGAACCTTGACGTGTAGCAACAACTTTACCATCCACATCGTCTATCGATTGGATTTCATTTGCATTTTCTTCTGTAACAGCAAGGATCAATCCTGCTTCATAGTAAGGCTGGGTAAAGTCAATATTTTCTTTTCTATCTTCCGTAATTGTCATACCTGCAATTCCAATATCAAATTTACCTGAACCAAGACCAGCTACAATTCCGGCAAATTCCAATGTTTCAATTTCAATTTCAATCCCGGCTTCTTTAGCAAGTTCTGTGATCAAGTCGATATCAAATCCTACTAATTCACCTGACTCTTCATCTAAATATTCAAATGGTACGTATGCATTATCGGTTGCAACCGTATATACTTTACCATCTGAATCGCCTTCTGCCTCAGCACCCTCTTCGGTAGCGCTTTCAGATGCATCCTGCTCATTGTCTGTCGATGATCCACCGCAAGCAGCCAATACCCCTAATAACACACTCAGAAACAAAGTAAGTAATAGTTTTCGATACATGATTAGCCCCCTAGTTAGTTTTTCGAATCTATAGTTGTATATTATAACATAGAATTTTCTTAAGAAAAGAATTTTTCTAATAAGGCAGAAATATTTACTGGGTTTAGCTATTCATTAATTTTAAATAACGTGATCATAGCTTTTACGCTTCACGGGAGTTTTTTTAATTGCTTATACGAAAACTAGTGAACTAGTTAATAGTTACCTACTGTTTTTTATAGAGGATGTTCAAAAAGTCCGGTAAAAATGACACTGCGAATTTCGCACGAATGCTTGCTTTTTCGCTCCTAGAAAAAGGAAAGCACTTTTTCTACGTGCTAGAAGCGTTTCCTTGGAAAAGAAGATCACTTTTCCTGCGTGCCAGATCTTTGCTCATGTATTTAAAAGCATACATTCCGCTGACGGGAGCTGCGCCGCCTCGAACTTCTTGGTCCTTTTTTCCTCCTTTTGAACACGCACTTATAATACTTTTCCTAAAAATGCTTTTGTTCGCTCATTTTTGGGATTATTAAAGATCTCATCAGGTGTTCCTTCTTCTACTAAATAGCCACCATCGATAAAAACAACCCTGTCTGCAACCTCACGAGCAAAGCCCATTTCATGTGTTACAACAACCATTGTCATCCCTTCATGAGCGAGTTGTTTCATAACGTCGAGCACTTCTTTCACCATTTCAGGATCAAGGGCTGAGGTTGGTTCATCAAAAAGCATAATCTTCGGTTTCATTGCTAGAGCTCTAGCGATTGCAACCCGTTGCATTTGTCCACCAGAAAGTTGTTCTGGATAACTCGTTGCCTTATCACTAAGTCCTACTTTCGTTAACAATTCATGTGCTAATACCTCTGCGTCTGCTTTAGACATTTTACGAACCTTTATAGGGGAGATCGTAATATTATCAAGTACTGTCATATGTGGAAATAAATTAAATTGCTGAAATACCATCCCTACTTCTGTACGAATCTCATTTATATTTGTTGCTGAATCATTAACTTTTACATCTTCAATATAAACGGCTCCATCCGTAATATCTTCTAGTAAATTGATACAACGAAGAAATGTAGATTTACCTGATCCACTTGCACCAATGATACAAATTACTTCTTGTTCTTTCACTTCATAGTCGATCCCTTTTAATACTTCAAGATCACCGTACGATTTTACAAGACCTTCAATTTTTATCATTTTTCTCACCTTCCGTCCGATATCGTTCGACTAAACGAAAATGCTTTTGGTCTCTTTGACGGAACATAACTCGTACTAAATCTTTTTTCAACGTAAGCAATTAGCTTTGTACAAACCCAAGTTAACACCAAATACAAAATTGCCGCTAGAATATAAGGTTCCCAAACTCTGAAACTTGCACCCGCTACAACTTTTGCTGCATACAATATATCTGTCGCTGCAATGACTGTAACAAGAGAAGAATCTTTAAGTAATGCAATTAGTTCATTGCCTAAAGGTGGGACCATTCTGCGAAATGCCTGAGGTAAAATTATCTCCTTCATCGCTAACCCATGTGGCATTCCAAGAGAGCGAGCTGCCTCCATTTGTCCTTTATCAAGCGATTGAATTCCTGCACGAAAAATTTCCGCACTGTACGCACTGCAATTTAACATGAGAGCTAGTGCACCCGAAACAAAGAAGCCTAACGAATGTCCAAAGATCGTTGGAATAACAGCTAAATGAATTAGAAAAATCTGAACGAGCAACGGTGTTCCTCTGAAGAAGTCAATATACCATTTACATGGATAATGAATCCATTTCCGTTTTGATAACTTACCTAAACCGAATACTAACCCAAGTAACACCCCACATGTATACCCAACAATAGTTAGTCCTAATGTGATCCAGATTCCTCTAATAAAAAGATCTTTATAATTCCAAAGTATGTCAAACCGTATCGACATGATCAACTCTTTTATCGCTTCTATAATGAACACCTCCTATTCCCTACAGTGGAGAGACAATTTTCACCGTTAAAAAGATACTGTCCGCAAATGGTTACGGACAGAATCATCGCTTATTCTTCCATTTCAAATCCTGAGATTTCGGCAAGTTTACCATTCTCTTTTATTTTTTTAATTCCTTCATTTAAAAGCTCTAATACATCCGTGTTACCTTTTTTAACCATCAATCCATAGTATTCTTTTTCAAATTCGTCGTCTTCTATCGTTTTAACTTCAACGTTTGGATTGTTTTTAATGTATTCGTTCACTGTAGAATTATCTCCTACTGAAGCATCTGCATTGCCATTAATCATTTCACTGATTGCTAAAGGCATCGTTTCTGCCGCAACAATGTTTGTACTTGTTTCTCCAAGCAGTTTTTTTACAGCAATATGTCCAGTCGTATTAATTTGTGCAGATACTTTTTTATCTTTTAAATCTGCAAAACTTTCTATATCACTATCTTTGGGAACTAAAATTAGCTGATTAGCGATATAGTAAGGGTCGGTGAAATCATATGATTCTTCACGTTCTTCCGTAATGGTAATGGAAGAAACTGCAAAGTCAACTTCTCCATTATCTACTGCCGGAAATAGTGGCTCCCAACCGATATTTTTAAATTCAATTTCAATTCCTAATTCTTCTGCAAGCGCATTCACAATATCGATATTAATTCCAACAATTTCTCCATTTTCGTCCATATATTCCATTGGTGCATATGTAGCATCCGTTCCTGCCACTAATTTCGTAATTTCATCACCGGTCGCCTCTTCCGACGTTTCCGTATCATCGGAGCCCCCACCGCCACACGCAATTAATAATGCACTAATACTAACGACTAAAAAAGCCATTATGAATAAACGCAAATTTTTTTCCACTTGTTCTTCCCCCATTTTTTATGAATTTAAGCAGGATTTTCGTAGAATAAAAGCGTGACAAATTAACCCCCTTTATTGTATCTTTCACAATTTTGTTTATCTTGTATCGATATTATACGTTAATATCTCACGCTATTCAATACAATTTAAAATTATATCTAGATTCTAATTGTTCTATCATTTCTACCTATCAAGTTTATGTACCAATTTTTTCACAGATAATATACTCCCTTTTTCCAAGAAAATTTGGAATAACCGAAATGATTATACCGCCTCATTATAGATTTCTGAATCAAACTATAAGGGTCTTCACTTTAGGAAAAAATAGTATTGTTCTGATCTAGCAGTCAATAAAAATGGAAAAATACTAGTGGGGTTACATTTATTAATGACACTGTTATTAATTTATTAGGTGATTATGGGCCTTTTGCTGTCTTGATTGATTTTATCTATTAACAACAACTATAAGTGCGTGTTCAAAACTCCGGTTGCTTCACCTACAAACGCACTTGTCATGAATGCTGGTGGCTACAAGTTTAAAGATTACGTAAAAATCGGCATACCAATACAACTATTTTTAAGCATTATTCTACTCATTTTTATCCCTGTTTTCTACCCTTTCTATGAAGGTAGGACTCTTTCTTTTTATTTCTTTGCGAAAAAGTATACTTTTATCACGATGTTTTTTTGTTCGCTTATGATCAAGTGTGACTTTTACATGATCATTACCTTCATAAACACGAACCCACACTCCTTCTTGATAATTTACTGGTAGTTTTTCGACTGGTATTATTATTTGTCTCCCTTTATCTTCAATTAAAAGAATTGCATGCCCCTCCTCAACCCGATCTATTACACCTGTAAAACTTGGTTGATGCTGCACACTTGAAGTTTGGATTATTATGAGAAATAAAACGATAATATTTTTTATATAATTACCCATCATATCCCACCTTTTATTGTAGTATCTCAAGAAATTAAATAAACTGCATATTGACACTTTGCTATTTTAGAGCACAATAGGAATGGAGAAATGGAATTATCTCTAAAGGATAATTCTATTTTGGACATGATTTTTTATATAGAAATTGAATTTTATAGTTTTTTTCTAAAAGTTTTGCTACGCTTAAATTATTATTTCTAAAGATAAGGCGGCATCAAGATGCGTAAGTATTTATTCATAATAGTAACTTTTATTTGTTTATTAAGTGCTTGTGACAGCACAGAGCAATCTTCTCAAAATATATCTAGTAGCGAATCAGATCCTGTAAATGAACCAACAGAAGCGCTCCCAGAAAATGTCCCTTCTGAAAAGGAACAAAATAATGCAGAACAAACAGAATCTCTTCCTGAACTAACGGTAAATTATATTGATGTTGGTCAAGGTGACGCTACCTTATTCCAATTTAGCGATAAAGAGAAACAGTATACTATTTTATATGATGTAGGCGATTGGCAAGGAAACGAAGTTGTTTCTTTTTTAAAGAAAGAGAATGTTAATTTTATAGATTTAGTCATTATCAGTCATCCGCATGCTGATCATATAGGACAATTGGATAAAGTCATGGACAATGTGGAAGTTGGAGAAGTTTGGATGTCTGGAAATACAGCAAATACAAATCTTTACCAAACTGTTATGCAAGCAATTCTTAATAGTAACACGGATTATGATGAACCAAGAGCTGGCGAATCATATGATGTCGGTCTAATGGAAATAGAAATTTTACATCCAAATGAGTTATCCGGAGGGTTAAATGAAGACTCCTTATCACTTCGGCTTACTTACGGCAACATATCATTTGTATTTACAGGAGACGCATATAAGGAGCAAGAAAGACAAATAATGCAGCGGATAGATGATCTCGAAGCTGACTTTTTACAGCTTGGTCACCACGGTTCTAATACATCAAGTGATCCTGCATTTCTTGATCACGTTGATCCAACCTATGCTATTTATAGTGCTGGAGTAGGAAATTCTTATGGTCACCCGCATAATGAAATCGTTCAACTAATTTTAAATAAAGGAATAAACTTACTCGGAACAGATGTACATGGAACGATTACCGTTCATACAGATGGGAAAGATTACGAAGTATTTACTGAGAAAGAGGGTAAGGTAGAAAAAGGGTACGATGATCCTACAAAAAGCGAGAAGGAACCTTCTAAGTCAGATCCTGTAGACGTAGATTGTATTAATATTAATACAGCGAACATGGAAGAATTAATGGAAATTACACAAATAGGTGAAGCACGTGCAAAGGATATCATTAATTTAAGACCATTCCAATTTGTTGATGAACTGACAAAAATTAACGGAATTAGTGATGCTAGACTAGATGAAATAAAACAGCAAGGAAAAGCTTGTGTAGGAGGTGAATAAATTGAAAGGTGTATTAGATAGAATTGAAGATGGTATTGCTGTCATATTAGTTGAAGAAAAAGGTGATGAATTTACTGTAAAAGAAGATGACTTACCGGTAGACAGTAAAGAAGGAACATGGTTTCAATTAGATGTTAATGACTCAGGTTATACCATTTTAGCAATTGACGAAAACATGACTAATAAAGCAAATGAAACATCTGCATTATACTTAAAAAAGTTACAACTAAAGAAGCGTAAGAGTAAATTTAAACGTAACTAATGTTGTTTGACAATTTTTGCTATAGGCGAACCTTTTTCGTAAAGTAGGTGGAAATTTGAAGACGGGAACACTTATATATATTATTGCAATGGGTTGGACAGTAATAATTTATGGAGGAATCACCTATTTATTTAGTAAAAAACAAGACCATACATTATTGAGCGGCTTTTCCAATCGCCCTAAGGAAGAAAAAGAATATTTGAGACAAAGCGGATATTTAGATGCGTTAAATAAATTATTCGTAACAACATTTTGGTTATTATTTGTCGCATTTATCCTAGGGCTATTGCCAATTTCATTTGCTTTTGAAATTAGTCTTGCAATATTTATTCTCGTTCTTATGGTAGGTCTTGTCTGGATTCAGCGCTATGAAGTACCCCATAAACGAAAAAAGAAGCTTTGGCTTTTTGGTGCCTTTTCCACAGTAACAATAATTTTTATTATTGTCATTACAGGAATTGGATATATTGATAATGATATTAAAATCGAGGATGAAACCTTTACAATTACAGGAATGTACGGAGTGGAATGGGACATCGCTGATATTGAAACTATTGAGTTAATGAACACCCTACCTGAAGTGAATTTTAGAACGAATGGATTTGCAACTGCGGGCATATTAAAAGGTAATTTTAATTTGGAACCACCGTACGGCAATGGCCTTTTATTTATCCAAAAAAATTCGGCACCTTATTTATATATTGAAACGAAGGAAAACTATATGATTCTAAATCGGAAGGATCCGAAAGAAACAACTGAAATTTATAATGAATTACTAAAAATGATGGGGTGAATAAAGTCAATGGCACAAGAAAAGTGGAATAAACAGTTTTCGGAAAATCAATTTACATATGGAAAAACGGCGAATGCCTTTATACAAGAAAAAAGTTCTTTATTTGCTCCACATTCACAGATAGCCTGTTTTGCTGAAGGTGAAGGAAGAAATGCAGTTTACTTAGCAAAACAAGGACATACCGTAACATCCTACGATCTATCATCGGTAGGTCTAGAACATACTAAGGTTTTAGCAAAAGAAAACGATGTGACGATTGAAACGGTGGAAGCCGATTTAACGAAAATTAAATTGGAGAGACAAAAATATGATAATGCAATGATGATTTTTGGACATGTTACGGATAAAACCCAAGAATATTTTATTAAAAATATGATTAATGCAATAAAGCCCTGTGGACTCTTTATTTTTGAAGTTTATTCAAAAGAGCAGATCAAATATAATACAGGTGGTCCTGGAAAAGAACAATTTTTATATGATCCTAAACGTATATTAACATGGATTGAACCGTATACATGTCTTCACTTTTATTATGGAGAAGCAAATCGTGAAGAAGGTTACCGTCATACAGGAATTGGACATGTCATACAAGTTGTGATAAAAAAAGAATAACAACAAAACCTGCATCATTAATGATTTTTCCGTTTTCAGTCTACTAACCAAGATAATCAAGTGAAAAAGTTGCATGATTTTTTTCAACTCTTTGGCTAAGAGACCATGGGAGATCGCGATGGGACACTTCTTCGTATTTTCCACATTGATCAGATGTGCGGGAGTAATTACTTATACATTTTTTTACGGAAGAGATAAGAAAAACACTAGGCAGAGCCTAGGTTTTCGAACTATTCGAAGCGTCTTTTTTGCGAAATCAGTTGTTTGAAGGAGATAAAGTTGCTTAATTGCTCAAAATGGAATAGAAGGAAAACACAGTAATAGTAAGGGGTTCAGTACAAAACAGCATCTGAAAACCCCTATGTTTCGGGGTGCGAAACTTAAGTTTTAAATTTCGAGGATTTGCCCCCTCACTCTAAACTTCCCCAAAAACTAAAAAAGACGGTTTCCGCTTTTTCAGCATAAGAAATCGTCTTTATGATCTTCTCTGTTTTTTTCACCGATTTTTTTTCACCGAATAGATATTATTCTAAAATGAAAAATCAGTTTAAGGAATTCCAATGTTTTTCTTTTGGCATTTTCTGAATCAACATTATGATTCTACCTATATAATCTTTTGGAGATGCGCCCGCGTGTTCATAACCGCTGGATGGAAACCAATAAGGGAAATCTGTTTCCACATTTTGGGCAAGCATCAAAACCTTGAAAGCAAACCCCTAGTTTTCCTTAAACCTTACTCGTTCTCATCACTCAGCACATACTGAATAACATGATTCGTTAAATTTGGTACAATCTCTAATGAATACGTCATTTCCATTCGCTCTAGTTTTTTATGTCCGTCCATTCCATAAGGACCGATATTAATAACTGGAATATTCAAATCAAATACGTCTTCATATGCGACGTGAAACTTTTCACCCCAAGATGGAGTATTTTTCACCTTGTATTCAATTTCATGCATGTTATCACTCATCGCAATAAAACTCATATCAGATATATGCGGAAAGAAATTTTTGGCAACAATCGGATATTGGTACTCTGGCTTCAATGTATTAATTGCATGATCCAATGCTTGTAATAATCTTTGTTCATCTTCCGTTTCTCCGGTTAATGCGACTCTAGGTGAATAAAGGGATGAATAAAAAACAATAATCGCAGGACTTTTATCTGTCATAAACTTCCATGATTCCTCTACGACACGAGCGGCAAACATTCGGGTATCAAGCATTTCATCTTTTAGTAATTCCTCTTTAAAATCCTTCATATGTAGTTCATATTGTTCTCCATGTGTACGTATTAATATTTCTTCCATTTCACTATACGTCAAAACTCGCGGTTCCCAGGGGATAGAACGATATGGCTGATTACTCATCTCGCAATATGTTTGATAACGTTCTTCAAAAGAAGTCAATGCATTTGTAAAAGCAACGGTTGCCTGTTTTTTTAATAATGTGAGCACTTTTTCCGGTGACCATGAGTGAACAAAGAAGTTAAAATACACATATGCTGATAAGGCTGTTTGTACCGTATAAGAAGGTTTTAAATCCATTTGTTTTAATGAAACTGGTGGTATGGTTGACTCTCCTAAAGCCGTGTCACTTAAGTCCGGGTTGTAGTTCATTTGCTTTGTTAATGCAGCTGCGATGAAATTCGGGTCAAGACCATCAAAAGCTGATCCGACATGGGTTTCCTCACCAGTTATAAAAAAGGATGGTAATAACTTTCCTATTGTTCCTTTATATACATAACGATTTTCATCCCCTTGATATCCCGGAGCAACAAAATCACTATTAATAGCTGCAACATAATCAAATTTATTTTCTTGCTTCCATTTTTTTAATGTTTTTAGGGCAGATAAAATACCATGAGAACTATCCTCTTCGTCACATTCAGCAATAAAAACGAGATTACCTTCTAATAATTCTGGATGTTCTGCATAATAGGTTAATAGATATATATTGCTAGCTAAACCACTTTTCATGTCCAGTACACCACGTCCAAAGAGCCAATCCCCTGACTCTAAATGTTCTTGTGCTAGTTCTGGTAATCTCTCGTTTTGTAAAAATTCCATCCAATCTTCCGGGGAAAAAGCTAAATCACGTTGTTGATTAAAATCATCCACTCCAACCGTATCCATATGCCCCATCAAAACTACTGTCCGATTGCTTACTCCCTTTCTACCTTTTACATAGGCGAGAACATTATATCGTTCCATTTCATCATTAACCGTTTTTTCCAATACGAGTTGGGAGCGTTTTTTTAAAAAGTAAGGGTGAGCTGCCAAATAATCATATATAAATTTTGCAATATCCTGTTCTCCACGTGTATTGACAATGCTTTCAATAGCTACAAGCTTTTTTGTCATCGCCAAGATTTCTGCTCGACACACAAGTTTACTTATGTTTGTTTTGTTCATAAGATATTCCCCCCATTCTTTTAGTCATAAAGCCATATTGTTAGTATTTTCGACAGATTGGAAATATAAAATCTTCCACATCTCACTAGTTAAGAGCTTTAGTGTACTTGCACTTTCATTCGTCCCAAGAGGTTCGATGGGCTTCTACTAACTAACATACTATTAATTCTTCTTTTTAAGGATTAATAGTAAGCGCTTTTTCCACTAACTCGCTCGTTAGATAATATCTTGATATTTCAATACTAACATAATATTTCGATAATAATTCCTATTTCGCACCCATTTGAAGCGATAAAATCTTTTTTTGCAGGAATTTTGCCTTGAAATATCGAAGGATAAAGGTATCGGCACAATGAAGTGATAACATTGAACAACCAAATCCCGCAGATTCCTGACTTTCAAGTATGTCGAGTGGGAGCTGCTCCTATTATTCATCAGTTAATAGAAGCGTTGGGGCTGATCGACCGAATAGATCAGCTGTCTCCTGTTAAAAAAGAAAATTGTAAGGTGTCTGTTGGCACCCGCATTGCAGCGATCATCATTAATCAATTGACGGATCGATAAAGTTCTCATTTCTACTTCAATAGGCGCCCTAAAAAAAGTTATGAGTTACATAAAAAAGGTAATTCGTTACTTGTGGCAAAAGAAAAACATTACTGATTAAGATGACCGTTAATGAGTAAGGAGCCGCGAGATCTTCTGTCTTTTCCCCCAAGATCAATGGCGTAGAAGAATATAGCATTTTTTTAAACAAAAAACCTATGGAGAAATTTTTAATCATCCCCATAGGTTATTAGTTATTCTTTTGATACTAATAATTCATGTGCTTTTTGTACTTCTTCATCTGGTACTATTAAATAATAGATTCCATCAATTTTTTGTCCTGAACCAGCAATCATATATTCAGAAACATTTCTTCGGGTATCTTTATATCCACTAAATAATTGCTTCATATCGTCAAAATCCATATTCGTAGACATATTGGTTCCTAAAATATCCATCATGCCACTAAATTTCGGTACAGAACCAACAGATGCGCCTTCATTAATGATTCCTTCAATGACTTTTCGCTGACGGTGAGTTCGTCCAAAATCACCCATCGGATCTTTTTTACGCATTCTCACATATGACATTGTTTTATCGCCATTCATTTCCACAATACCTTCAGGAAAATCATATTTACTGTCCGTCCATGCTACCTCATTACTAATTGTTATTGTCCCAAGTTCATCTACTAGTTCTACTAAACCATCCATATTAATACTTACATAATAATCAATATCTATACCAAGGAAATTCTCCACTGTCGCAACAGACATCTCTGCTCCACCAAACGCATACGCGTGGTTAATTTTGTCGTCAATACCCTTACCTACAATTTCTGTTCTTGTATCACGAGGGATACTTACGATTGTAATTGCATCAGTTTTCGGGTCAAGCTGCATTACCATGATCGCATCAGACCGTCCTCTTTGGTCATCTTCGGAATCGATTCCTAATAATAATACGTTCAGAGGCTCTGTCGCTTTTAGTTTTTCTTTTGTTAAATCTGTATCAATCGTTTCAACAGGGTCATGCATTTTTTCATTCACTGTATTCTTTGCGTTATTATATACAGAAAAAGCATACGCACCAACACCTAAAACTAGTAATATCACAATTATAACCGGTATTTTTAACCATAATCTTCTCGGCTTTTTTCTTTCTGACCTTTTCAAAATTCACACCTCATATTCCATTATACCCTGTTTTTTTTGAGATATTTTATATATTTACTCTCACAAAATTATATCATTTTTAATCCAAAAGACAACTATTATTGCCAATTATTAACGGATATTTTTATAAACTTCTATCTTTTTTACTAATTAACTTTGACAATACATCCAAATTCCATTCTCAAGTCCTCTTGTACACTCACCTTTTTCCCGTAAATATTCCAAATGAGCAATTGTTTCTCCAATTGCAAATTGATAATCATAAACAGAAAGTTCCTTTTGAAACAATATTTCACTTACTTCAAAAATAGATTTCGGCTGTTTTAAGGAATCAAGTATAATAGAAAACCTTTCTACATGATGATTCCAAATTTCATCAATCCGTTCATTTGCACCATAGAAAGGTTCCCCATGAGATGGAAAAACTACCTCCGCATCAAGTTGTTTAATTTTATGAAGTGAATTCTCAAATGATTGCAATGGGTTTTTTTCACCATAAAACCAGTTAGATATATTCGGTGTTATTTTCGGCAAAATATGATCCGTTGAAAATAGAACATTTTTTTCACGGTTATAAAAACAAATAAGTCCTTCAGAATGTCCAGGTGTAAAAATAACTTCGTATTGATATTTTCCGATTTGAATACGCTCTCCATCTTGCAAAAAATAATTAACGTTTGGTAGTGGAGTTACGGATGGTCTGAACTCTTCAGTCATTTTCACAATAGAGGTTGCTAATTTTTCAGGTATAGCCGCTTCCTTATAATCATTTATTAACCTCGGTAAAGCCTCTTCTGTCCATATACTTCCTAATGCTACTGCATCTGTCTCTGACATGAATACAGGTGCATTTGTCTGTTGTTGTAAAACTCCTGCATATCCAGAATGGTCGGGATGAAGATGTGTTAATATTATCCGTTCAACAAGTTTATTATCTAATTTTTCATTCCAAACAGCTCGTGCATTTTTGTCATTCAATCCTGTATCTATTACAATATATCCCTTTTCCCCTTCTGCCAAAAAACAGTTCACATGGTCTAATCGAAACGGAAGATCGATTGTCACTTTCTCTATTCCCAACTGTGTTAACATATATATCCCCCTAAAATGAATGTATATTCATTATTTAATAAAAATAGAAGGGAGAATCTGTCTCCCTTTATCAATAGTAACTTATTCCAAAGGATCTAACAAGTCTGTATTTTTGCTCGTCTTTCTATATGAATACCAGTCAGCAACTTTATTAGCATCTTTTTCTTCTAAATGCTTTAGCGAATAATGTGTTCCTAAACCACCCAAACCAATAAGTGAGATTTCAATTGTTGCAAGTTTTTGCAAAGCTTGAATTTTATGTTGCCGCTTTTTAAGAGACTGAATACGACGATGGTAGGTAGTCACCGTAACCTTATTAAATACCCGTCTTTGAAGTGTAAAACGTTTTCCGTCAATTGCATAACCTCCGTCCTTAAACTGCAACCATCCATACCATAAGCTCAGGCCAAGCAGAATAAGTGATATCCAAATAAATGATGGGAAAAAATAAGCCGTTGCTAGAAGTGCGAGAATAAACAAAATGGAGGATTTAAATAAGTAAAACTTTAAACTCCTTTTGGATAATGGTATCAATTCGGTCTCTAGTTGATCGAATTCCGGCAAAAATTCCTGTAAAAACTTGTCTACTTCTCGCTCATGGATTAGGGGAAACAGAACAGGAAATGGTTCCATTTTATCAAAAGACCCGCCTGCAACTACTGCGAAAACTTGTACAAATTTCATCGGCTGACGAATTGGACTTTGCTGAATTCCAATCGCTTGAATTCGCTCGAAGGGGATCGTTAATTCTTTTGTTTCTAATAACCCTCTTCGAATAAACAATTCTTTTTCACGCTTTTCAATAATAAAATTACCGTACTTTATCATCGTACCGGCTATTCCGACTATCCATAATAATAATAGGATAAAAATAATTAATCCGATCAGTATGACAACACTTTGTCCAATCACCCATGTATAAGCTGAGTTATATATTCTTTTCGGAATTAATTCTTCAATTTGGGTAAAACCCGCCAGTAATGCAAACAGAATAATTCCTACACTGCCTGAAGTTGTCCCGGCAATAAATAAGCGTGACCATGATATTTTTTCAGTTGGAATTGTTTTTTCAGATTTTTCTTCATCAATCACAAAATCATTTTCTCGCTTCTTTAAAGCCCTCCGGAGTCGTTCTCCCTCTTCTACCTTAATTGCACTGAGAGATACTTCAGCTCCTCCTCCGCTACTTGCGGTATCAATTTGCACTTTCACTAATTTGATAATTCGATGTACGACATTTGCGCTTAAATCAATTTTATGGATCCGGTTAAGTGATATATATCTTTTTTTCCGAACAAAAATTCCTTGTTCTATTCGTAGCTCATTATCTTCAATACGATATGTGAACCTAAGCCATGATAAAACACTTGATATAATGAGTAAAATTAAAAATACCGAAGCGAAAATTATAAAATAAAATAATGATTCTTTTAGTGTTAAAATTAACCCTATTCCAAATCCAAAAATCGTTTCTTTTATGACTCGAATGAGATCGAAATACATTGCTGCAGGATGAAGTCGGCGTGGCTGTTTAAACTGTTCTAATAAAGAAGTTTCCTCGGTATTACACATCGTCTTCATCCACCCTTGCTAAAACAGAAATTCGATCACGAATTGTTGATGCATCTTCCTCATCTAATGCCGGGATTTCATGCGTTGTCGCCGCTGTTGAAATAGATACAGTCGCCAATTTATACCGTTTTAATATTGGACCTTGTTCTGTATCCACATGCTGAACACGAATCATCGGAATGATTGTCCGAGTAACGACTAAAATTCCGTGTTGGATATATACTTCTTGCTCAAATATTTCATAACGCCATCTGCGGTATCTAAGTTTTGGAATTAAATGAACAAAAACAAATAAGAATAACACCCAAATCACGATAGCAATTCCTACGTATAAATAGGTAATTTCAAAAATGTATGATAATACGGCTCCCACTATAATGAGTAAAAATAATCCTCCCATATAAATAGAAGCTGTAATTCTCCAAGCTTTAACAGCATCATGTGCTATATTATTTTTCGGCTGTTCTCTCATCGTTACTCCCTCTCTTTCATTCATAATTTTAACACAGAAAGTTTTTTAGAAAAGCATATTTAATATTTATTTTAGATTTACAAAGCAAACCCACCGCTCTCCAGTGGTTAATGCGCAATGTTCTTCGTGGTTATTTCTCGGTTCCCGTGGTTAAATTGCGATTCCCATGGTTAACGCAGGTTTTCGTGGTTATTTCCAGATTCCCGTGGATATATCGAAAATTGTGTGGTTATTTCGCAATCTTCGTGGTTAAATTGCGATTCCCGTGGTTAACGCAGGTCTCCGTGGTTATTTTCAGATTCCCGTGGATATATCGAATAGTGCGTGGTTATTTTGCAGTCTTCGTGGTTAAATCGTAATTGCCGTGGTTAACGCAGGTCTCCGTGGTTATTTTCAAATTCCCGTGGATAAATCGAAAAGTACGTGGTTATTTTGCAGTCTTCGTGGTTAAATCGTAATTCCCGTGGTTAACGCAGGTCTCCGTGGTTATTTTCAGATTCCCGTGGATAAATCGAAAAGTGCGTGGTTATTTTGCAGTCTTCGTGGTTAAATCGTAATTCCCGTGGTTAACGCAGGTTTCCGTGGTTATTTCCAGATTCCCGTAATTAATTTGGTATCTCAGTATTGTGAATATAAAAAGCTCCCCATTTTGAGGAGCTCAATATATTTATCTTCCACGACGTTTTTGAAAGTTACCTTTTCGTCGTCCGGCGCCACCTTGTGGGCGTTTTCCGTAAAATCTTTTGCCACCGCCTTGGCGACGTTTCGAATCACGGCTACCTCCACGTGGTGCACTTTTAACACTAATGGGTTGGACTGAAGAAATTCTAACCGGTACATCTTTTCGTTCTTTTGTTAGTAATTTTAATGCTGCTGAAACGACAGATACTGAATCATGGTCTTCCAACAATTCTGTTGCTGTTTGATTAAACAATTTTATATCTTCTGTTTCAATCGTCTTTATAATATTTTCAGCAGTCGCCTGTTGTTTTCCTCGTGCCGCTTCCTGATTTGTTGGTGGAACGATACGTTTCATTTTACTTTTTGTAACTTGTTCAATTAATCGTAAATGTGGTATTTCTCTCGGTGTCACAAATGAAATCGCTTCTCCAGTACGTCCCGCTCTACCAGTTCTACCAATCCGGTGAACATAGCTTTCAGGGTCTTGTGGAATATCAAAATTATACACATGTGTCACGCCGGAAATATCTAATCCTCGTGCTGCAACATCTGTTGCGACTAGTACTTCAATTCTTCCATGTTTAAATTTATTTAAAACTGACATTCGTTTCCCTTGCGTTAAATCACCATGAATACCTTCTGCACGAAAACCACGTACTTGCAAGCCATCGGTTATTTCATCCACACGCTTTTTCGTACGTGTAAAGACAATTGCTAATGTCGGGGAATGAATATCGAAATGATTCGTTAATGTATCGAATTTGAACCGTTCTGGAACTTCCATAAAGTATTGGTCAATGTTCTCGACAGTCATTTCTTTTGCTTTTACCTTAATTTCTTCCGGTTGCTTCATTAACGTAGTAGCAATTTCACGAATTTCCTTTGGCATCGTTGCTGAAAATAACAACGTTTGTCTCTCTTCAGGAATGGATCGTAAAATTTCTTTGATATCATCAATAAATCCCATGTTTAACATTTCATCTGCTTCATCTAAAACGGCTACTTTAATTTGCCCTAATCGTATTGTGCGGCGACGTAAATGGTCTAGAAGTCTTCCTGGTGTTGCCACAACGATTTGTGGTCGGTCTTTTAATGCACGAATTTGCCGATCCATATGTTGACCGCCGTAAACAGCAAGGGCACGAATCCCTTTAAATTTTCCCAGTCGGTTAATTTCAGCTGCTACTTGGATCGCAAGTTCTCTTGTCGGAGCAACGACTAGTCCCTGCACTTCACGTGTTTTTGAATCAAATTGCTCAATCATCGGGATTCCGAATGCAGCTGTTTTACCAGTTCCCGTTTGCGCCTGCCCAATAACATCTCTTCCTTCTAATGCATGAGGGATTGTTTGTGCTTGGATCGGGGTTGCTTCCTCAAATCCCATCGACTCAAGTGCTTTTAAAATTGGTGCCGATATGTTTAATTCGTTAAAAGTTGTCATATATTCTTCTCCTCTTTCCAACTTTGTAAAATAGTTTACATAAGCGGAAACCTTCTGTCTTACTTTAAGAGGTCGTTCAAAAACTCATCAAAATTACATAACAACTGTTTACATTTAAACAATACCAACAGAATTTTTGAACGTACACTTAGTAGATGCAAATCGCAATCTATTATTTCTTCTATATCCATTTTAATTTTAATTTTAGATAAACCTTAAAGTTTTAGGAGGCTTCCTCCGTAATGGATAGTTGCCCTACTCCATTTCTCATGTATACACAGCCTTTTAATTATAGCATAATGTATAAACCTTACCAACTTTTACTTTTGTATTCTCATATATTCTATACCCGTTTCACAAAAAATTAAAAACTTTTCCATATACTTTCCCTGCTAAAAAGCACATAATAAGATATAATAGTTTTGTTACAATCTAGACGATACGACAAAGGAGATTATACATTGCGTTTTCCTCCAATCAATCCATATATTGCAGTAGTAATCGGTGTAATAGCAGTTTCAACCTCAGCAATTTTTGTTAAATTGGCTTCAGGAGCACCTGCAGGGATCATCGCATTTTACCGTCTATTTCTTGCAGTTCTAATTATGAGCCCAGTTATTTTATTAAAATATAAGGAAGAACTACGATCCGTTAAAAAAAAAGATTGGATTTTAGCAAGCTTGGCCGGAGTGTTTTTAGCACTACATTTTATTCTTTGGTTTGAATCACTAAACTATACGTCTGTTGCAAGTTCAGTTGTTCTAGTAACGTTACAACCTGTTTTTGCCTTTATTGGGACATATCTATTTTTTGGTGAACGTTTTTCAGTAGCTGCAATAATTAGCATGTTAATAACCCTAGTCGGTAGCTTTATTATTGGATGGGGTGACCTGCAAATTAGTGGCTTAGCTTTGTTAGGTGATATTCTTGCACTTCTTGGTGCCGTGACGGTAACAGGATATTTTCTGCTTGGTCAGCAACTTAGAAGAAACTTATCACTTATGACCTATACCTTTATTGTTTATGGGATAAGTTCAATTACCTTATTACTATACAATCTGATTCTCGGGAATAATTTATTTCATTATTCCGCAAACCATTGGCTTTTATTCTTGGCGTTAGCGATTATTCCCACCTTTTTAGGCCATACGCTTTTTAATTGGGCTTTAAAATGGGTAAGTACCTCGAACATCTCGATGGCGATTGTTTTTGAACCTATAGGAGCAACTTTTTTAGCTTATTTAATTTTGGGAGAAACAGTCACTTCATCCCAATGGCTAGGTGGCTCTATCGTCATATTCGGATTATTTTTATTCATCATGAGTACAACTAAAAAAGCACACGTGACGATCTCACATCGTGCAAATGGTAATGATTAATAATGGAAAAATCCGCAGAATGAGCGGATTTTTTTATGCTGTTTAATTATTTTTATTTAATTCATTTTTTCAACCTTTATCTTAAACGGGTGCATTCACTTCTATTTTTTGTACTAAGAAATCATAAATCATTTTATTTAAGACATTACTATCGTCACCCAAACAAATAAGATGATCCGATTGTTCAAAAAATACAACTTCTTTATGTTCTGATCCAATTTCTTCATCTAGATGATAAGCAGCTTTAAAAGGAACCATCTCGTCCTTTTGGCCTTGTGCAATAAAAACAGGAGTTTTTACATCTTTTAAATATTGTTTTGTATAGTTCACCAGCTTCATAAATTCAATATTTGCTTTAATTGGAACATCCCCAAATTTACTCTTAAATTGAGTAAATAATTCGTTATCGTTTATTTTTCCTTTAAAGCCGTCTCCAATCATTTCGGCAATATGATAACTTAAATATTTTAATGACAAATACCTTCTCGCGGTAGCCAATAAAACTAACTTATCAATCTTATGCATAGCCGCTAAATAAGCTGCAATCATTCCACCCATTGAAAAACCGATGACATAAACTTTTGCACATTTTTCCTTTAATTTTCTTAAAGCTTCATCTGCTTCCCTCAACCACTCTTCATGCGAAGCATTTTCCAAATTCAACTCTTCTCCGTGACCTTTTAAAACAGGCACCTCAATTGTCCAATCCGTTCGTTCTGACAAATATACCCGTAATGGATCCACTTCGTGTGGTCCACCTGTAAATCCATGTATGATCAGACACCCAATCACTGTTCCTCACTCTCCTAAAAACGAAGAAAATTCACGAAAGGAAAGAAGTTAAATTTCACAGTCGATACTATTCTTATACCCTCTTTTCGATATTTTATAACAATTACAAAACAATTTAGGCGGTGATCAGCTTAAGCTCGAAAGTTTCTGATTAGATCATTTAATTGCTTTATGACAGGAGAAACTTGTTGAACAGTATCGGCTAATTGACCAACTGTTGAAAGCATTTTTTGAACATCAACATTTCCATTTTCATCTAAAAATTGCTGCATTACTCCCGGCGTAACCGCTCCTCTTCCTTCATTTGGAGCTGGATTCGGAGCATAGCCAGGCTGTGCATTATTTACCCCGTTCATATAAGGTTGTTGATTCATATTTCCGTACATATAAATCTGCTGCTGATTTGGATTATCGTAAATAAAAGGCAGTTGGTTTACATAACCATATTGATTATTATTTCCATACATATAAGGATAGTAATACTGATTTTGTTCTTCATACATAGCATCATAATAAATTGGTGTATGTGGTGGTTGAGAGTAATATTGATAATTAGACATCACAGGTCGGTAATATTCATTTTCATTCACCATGAAAACACCTCACAAATACATCATTTAGTAATTTAATATATGCATTTGTCCCGGAAGGTGTGTATTACGGAAATGTGCTAGCACTCTTTTTAGATTTAATAAACGGAATTACTCCCATAATAATACAGGAAATAACTAGTAAATATGGGTATATTCCACTAAATATAAGAATCAATAATAAAACATAACAAAGAGTTTCTATCCAACCGCTTTTAGGTAATTCATTATCCCATTTTTTATATGACTTTTCTATTTTAGAATGTAATAAAAAGATGAAAGTAAAAATAATGACACACAGCTGAACGAAAATCCATAGCGAATAATTTTTAACCGAATATATGATGAATGGTAAAAGTAAAATTACACTCACACTTAGTACCCACTTCATATATGTCTTTTTAAATACCGGCAAATCCCAAGGTAAAACTTGGACGATATCCGTTTGCAAACGATCATTAAACATGCTTGTCACAACAGTAGTAAAACTATGGATTGTAACAGCTACCGCAAATAAAAAAAGCTTATCTTTTACGAAAAGAAATACGAGCATCAACAACACAAGTGCACCAATTAATTGTAACCAAATGCGAATATTTTTTTCCAAATACAGATGCCAAAGTCGGTGATATCCTGCTGTCTTTTCATAAATAAAAGGACGTTTCCAAAATGACATCCTCTGCCACATACTATATTGACGCTCTTTTTTATATTTTATTTTGGTTGCTTGTGAAACAATAAGCATATTCCAAATTTTGAAATCACTAGCGGCTGTAACCTTTTTCCAATCAATATTACGGAACAACTTAGGAATAAGAACAATATTAATAATAAGTAAGGTAATAATAAATAATATTGCGATTAATTCAGTTCCTAGTAGAATGTTTACTATATTGATCGATATAAATCCGATTAAAATAAATATTTTTATGACAACATGCTGTTGAAAAAGTTTCCATTCAATTGTCGTCATTAGAATATTTAACCCTAGTAGAACGAACACATATAATAATAGGAGTGGTAAACTCGTTGGAGAAAGTAAAAATATTATCCCTCCACCAACCATATAGGTTAAAAGACTTTTCGCCCAGCGCTCTAATGCTACGACTCGCCAAATCTCCTGAACTGTATGAGGCAAAATGGTAAGTATATATTCTGCAGTAGAAAACAGAACTCCCGGCTGCTGAAAAGACCGAATGATGTATACTATCGGAATAGCAGTTAAAATGATCCAAAATCGTTCTACTGTAAATGCTTCTAATTGGATCATTTTTTCAAAAAAAATAACCTTTATATTTCCTTCTGCTATAATGGCAAAAGCGAAATAACCAATAACGAGAAGCGTATAAAACAAAGATGTTAAATCAAAAGAGAGCAGTATTACTTGTTTATTAAGTTTCCACTTTTTACGAATTCGATTTCTTTTAAGAAAAAGTATTTGTTTAATCATTATGAAATCCTCTTGTTATTGTTTCAAACTCACCAATTGGTCCTTCAGCTTTTACTTTTCCATCTTGAAGTAAAACAAACCGATCGGCAAGTGTCTGTAATTGATTGAGTTGATGCGTTGTTAAGAGAATACTTGCCCCTTCAACTACCTTTTCCTTAATAATCTCCAATAAATATTCTACTGCATAAATATCCAAACCCATAAATGGTTCATCGATTAAAAGGACTGGAACATCAGGTAGTAATGAGCAAATTGTCTGCACTTTTTGCCGCATCCCTTTTGATAATTCTTCTGGATAAGCTTGAAGCTTTGTCGTAAGTTCAAATCCTTTCACAAAACGATCAAGTTTTCTTTGAAAAGTTTCTTCCGCTATTTCGTAACTCATCCCATATAATTGAAAATGTTGCATGACTGTTAGTTCCGTTAATAACATCGGTTCTTCTGGTAAATACGATATATATTTTTTAAAGAGCAAAAACTGTTTGTCCTGGTCAAATTTTTGCATGATTTGAATTTTGCCAGTTCGTTTTTCAAGCATTCGCATAATTGTTTTCATTAATGTAGATTTTCCTGCACCATTATGACCTACTAACGCTACAATTTCGCCTTTTTGAATTGAAAATGATATATCTTTAATAAGCTCTTTTTTATCTAAAATAGTTGTAACATGTTCTACACTAAGTTGTGTCAATTAGTATCACCTAACTTGCATTTATTGCCATTCATTATAACATAGTTTTAGGTAACAGATTTGAAACTTTATTTTCTTTTAATGTTAGTGAAACTACTATTACGCTGTATTGTTTAGTAAAAGCGCTGAACGTTTTCGTTATTCGCTGAATTTGGTCCAAAAGCGCTGAATGATGACTTGAGATCGCTGAAAGTTCAGCGTTTTAATAGTTCACTCGTATTTTTTAGCATTATTTTTGTATAATAAAGAAAAATTCGGAGGAATGATTTAAATGCTTTCATTAGATCACATCGTTATTTCCGGAAAAAATCTTCTTGCGGCAAGTAAAAAACATGAAGACATTCTAACAATAAAGGGCGGTGAACATCAAAATTGGGGTACACATAATTATTTAGGTTATTTTGCAAACGGAAGTTATTTAGAATGGCTCGGAATTAATAATAAAACCGTTGCGCATCAATCAGATAATCCATTAATTCAACATTTAGTATATTTACTGGATGCGGGACGTGAGGAAGTCTTTCAATTTGCCTTACAAGCTGATATCGATACATTTGTCGCGCACTTTGAGAAAGCGAAAATTAATTATGTCGGCCCTTTAGCAGGCAGAAGAACAAAGCCCGACGGAGAAACACTGACATGGCGAATGCTTTTTCCAACATATGATTTTACAAAAGAAACACTCCCCTTCTTAATTGAATGGAATCAATCTGAAGCGGAGCGTATAGATGCTAGTATCGTAAATAATAAGAGGATTAAAGTTATTCACTTTGGAGGAACAACGATCGAACGGTTTGCGCAAATTTACCAGTTAAATCAAGGAGAAAATAATAAATTAATTTTGGAAAACGTTGAAATTATTTTTAATAAGACTGAGAAATTTCATTTTGAAATTGAATAAAGGGAGACAGTTTGTCCCCCTTTTTTCATTGTCTAGCACAATTTATTAATACTCCACTTTCCCCAAAACATATGCGGCGAAAAGTCCGATTGTAAATACAAGTATAGAAATAACAAGTTGTGACAAATTATGTGCCCAGCCCGGAAATATAACAAATATTGATCCAATTACAAGACCGATTATTAACGCAAAAGTAGCTGTACGGTAATGCATTAAAAAATAATGGATAATTTTACTCATTGTTAGGATTCCAAGAGCGATACCAATTCCTACAACGATAATGACTTTTAAATCAAATGTACTTACTCCGTGCATAATCGTTTTATAGACACCGATCACAACCAGCACAAACGAACCACTTATCCCTGGCAAAATCATTGCTGCACTCGCAACAAATCCAGAGAAAAACAACAAAATATATGTTGACAATGTTTTATGCTCAATTATTGCTCCTTCATTTGGACTAAGTGGCAACAAAATAATCAATATTATACCAATTGCAAGTAGCAAAATATGTTGCCATTTAAACGTTGTTCTAGCCTCTGATTCTCTAAATAAATAAGGCAAAATCCCAATTATTAACCCTAGGAAAAAATAATAGGTGGGTTGTTCATAGTATTTTAACAACCAATTCATCACACGACTAAATGTAAATATCGCTGTAGCCATTCCTACACCGAGCGGGATTAAAAATGCTAAATGTTTTTTCCATTCTCTTGAAAAGATCCCATTGATCGCAGCGATTAGTCTGTCATAAAACCCAAGAAGAACGGCGATCGTGCCACCACTTATACCAGGGATCAAATCAACTGTTCCCATTACCATTCCTCGGTATATATTTTTCCATTCCATGTAATTTCCCCACTTCTTTAATATAAACAGTTTTATAGCATACCGATATCATACCAAAAAAAATTTTCTTTTTAATATAATATGTGACAAACCGCAGACTTTAAAATTTTATAATTATCATTTGTTTTTTCTAATTAATAATCACTTTCACAAAAAGTTAAAATATTATATATTATTTAGAATATTTGATATAATATAGTTATAGATTGTTATGAAGGCGTGTACAAGCCTATTACATCTGTAGACTCTAGTAATTTATGAATGTACCTTGAAATTAAACACAAATGGTTGTTTATTTATAACGAGTATGATATTATAATTATTATAAAGTAAGGTGTACGTACTTGTTAAATCGCTATTACTTAGCTTGTTTCAAAAATTATGTAGATAAGAATAAATAATATCGTTCTTATTTACGAAATATATTTGGAGGTGCTTTTGTTTATGAGTAACAATAAACAAAATAATGACAATAAGAGAAGATTAACTACGGCAACAGGAATGCCTGTTGCGGACAACCAAAATTCAAAGACTGCAGGTCCTCGAGGTCCGGTATTATTAGAAGACTTTTGGTTAATTGAAAAGCTAGCAAATTTTAATCGTGAAGTAATTCCAGAGCGTAGAATGCACGCAAAAGGATCGGGTGCATTCGGGACATTCACTGTAACTAACGACATTACTAAATACACTAAAGCAAACATTTTCTCAGAAGTTGGCAAGAAAACAGACATGTTCGCACGTTTTTCAACGGTAGCAGGTGAACGTGGAGCTGCAGATGCAGAACGAGATATTCGTGGATTTGCATTAAAGTTTTATACTGAAGAAGGTAACTGGGATTTAGTTGGAAATAATACACCTGTATTTTTCTTTAGAGATGGCTTACAATTTCCTGATTTAAACCACGCAGTAAAACGTGACCCTCGTACAAATATGCGATCACCGAATAATAACTGGGATTTTTGGTCTTTACTACCTGAAGCGTTACATCAAGTAACAATTATTATGAGTGACCGTGGTATTCCAAAATCATACCGCCATATGCATGGATTTGGCAGTCACACATATAGTATGATCAATGCAGATAATGAGCGAGTTTGGGTTAAATTCCATATGCGTACACAGCAAGGTATTGAAAATATGACAGATGCGGAAGCAGCAGAAGCTGTCGGGCATGATCGTGAAACACATCAAAGAGATTTATATGAAAATATTGAAGAAGGTAATTTCCCGAAATGGAAAATGTATATTCAAGTGATGACAGAAGAAGAAGCTGAAAATATGCCTTATAATCCATTTGATTTAACGAAAGTTTGGTATAAAAAAGACTTCCCTCTCATCGAAGTTGGAGAGTTTGAATTAAATAGAAACCCAGATAACTATTTTGCTGATGTAGAACAAGCTGCATTTTCTCCTGCTAGTATTGTGCCAGGCATTGGTTTTTCACCTGACAAGATGCTACAAGCTAGATTGTTCTCTTATGCGGATGCACAACGATACCGTCTTGGAGTGAACCATCACCAGATTCCAGTCAACGCACCAAAATGTCCATTCCATAGTTATCACCGTGATGGACAAATGCGTACAGATGGAAACCAAGGTAGTACATTACATTATGAGCCAAACAGCTATGGTGAATGGCAAGAACAACCTGAAGTAATGGAGCCACCTCTTAAAATTAATGGTGATGCAACGCATTGGGACTTTAGAGAAGATGATGATAATTACTACGAACAACCAGGAAAACTGTTCAACTTAATGTCTGATGAACAAAAAGAAGCTTTATTTAATAATACAGCTAGAAATTTCGAAGGTGCAGAAGAATTTATTAAAATTCGCTATATTGTCAGTTGCTATAAAGCAGATCCTGCATATGGTGAAGGTGTTGCAAAAGCAGCAGGAATTGATATGAGTAAAGTAGAAGCGGCAGTTAGTGAAAGTAAATAAGGGAAAACACTGTTAGCAAAAATGCTAGCAGTGTTTTTTAATGCTTTTTAAGCTTGGAAAATTTCAGCTAGATCAACTTGAAATCCACGCAGAAATTTTGAATTAATTATCCCTTTGTCCGTTTTCACATTATGCTGTTCAACATTTTATCAATGCAACAATCTAATTAGATTTGTAAATAATAAGAGGTCACTATTATACAATGGAACGAGCTTCATGTTGATTTTTTGAAAATATTCAGGAGATTTTATTATTTAACCATTGTTAGTGCGATTCTTCCACGTTTTACATCAACATCGTCTACCCAAACAGTAACGACATCTCCAACAGATACTACATCCATTGGATGCTTCACAAATTTAGGCGATAATTTAGAAATATGGACAAGCCCATCTTGCCCAACTCCAATATCTACGAATGCACCAAAGTCCACAACATTCCTGACTGTTCCTTCCATCTCCATTCCTTGCTCTAAATCTTCTAATGATAACACTTTTTGTTTTAAAATTGGTTGTGGAAAATCATCTCGTAAATCTCGCCCTGGACGTCTAAGCGCATCAATAATATCTGTTAATGTGGGTTTACCAACAGCTAATTTTTCGGCCATCTCACTCACATTAATATTCGTTAATGCTTCTCGTAATTGTTCTGTTCCAACATCCGTTATAGCAAAGCCAATTTCTTTTAAAAGTTTTTCAGTTACTTGATAACTTTCTGGGTGAATCGGCGTTCGATCAAGTGGGTGTTTTCCATCGATAATTCGTAAGAATCCAATACTTTGTTCATACGTTTTCGGTCCGAGTCGAGAAACTTTTTTCAGTTCAGATCGATTCGAGAATTTACCAAGTTCTTCGCGTTCTTTTATGATGTTTTTTGCAGTTGTCTTACTTAAACCTGCTACATGTTCTAATAACGAACTAGATGCCGTGTTAACGTTAACTCCTACCTGGTTTACCGCAGTTTCGACAACAAAATGTAATGATGTCGTTAATTCCTTTTGACTCACATCATGCTGATATTGACCGACTCCGATTGATTTCGGATCAATTTTTACGAGCTCTGCAAGCGGATCTTGTACTCGTCTAGCGATTGAAACAGCACTTCTTTCCTCGACCTCTAAATCTGGAAACTCTTCTCGAGCTAGTTCCGAAGCAGAATAAACACTTGCACCAGCTTCATTTACAATTATATAAGGAATGTCAAGTTTATTTTTTTGAATAACGTCTGCGATAAATTGCTCTGTCTCTCGTGAAGCTGTCCCATTTCCGATTGCAATGAGTTCAACCTCATATTTTTTCAATAACTGAAGAACAACTTTTTCAGCACCTGCTACATCATTTCTTGGTGCCGTCGGATAAATGACACTAATTTCAAACATTTTTCCAGTTTCATCAATAACAGCTAATTTGCAACCTGTTCGAAACGCTGGGTCTACTCCTAAAATGGTTCTCCCTTTTAACGGTGGCTGAAGCAGTAAGTTTCGTAAGTTCTCCGAAAAGACACTAATCGCCTGCTCTTCTGCTGCTTCTGTTAATCTATTTCTTAATTCCCTTTCAACTGAGGGTTCAATAAGTCGTTTATAACTATCGTCAATTGCTTCTATTAAAATATTCATACATTCAGCAGACTTATTATCCTTAATGACTTGCTGTTTTAAATATGTAATAATTTTTTCTTGAGGAGGTTCAATTCTAACACGAATAATGTCCTCTTTCTCTCCCCTGTTAATGGCCAAAATACGGTGTGAAACAATAGAACGAACTGCTTCAGAATAGTCGTAGTACATTTTGTATATTTCTTTTTCATCCAATTCTGCTTCTTTTACTTCTGTTAAAAGTACTCCTTGTTTCCATGTCGTTTCACGTATAAAATCTCTGTATGCTGGATCATCAGAAATCCATTCTGCAATTATATCGTTAACTCCAGCGACCACCTCTTCGATCGTATTTAGTTCATGTTCTTCTGAAAAATACTTTGCAGCTTCTTCTTCAAGATTTTCAACTGCTTGATGCCACACAAGTTGCGCAAGGGGTTCGAGTCCTTTTTCTTTAGCAATAGTTGCTCTAGTTCGTCGTTTTTGTCGATAAGGTCGATATAGATCTTCAACTCGTTGTAATTTTGTTGCCCTTTCAATTTCTTTTTGTAAGTCCTCTGTTAGTTTTCCTTGTTCATCTATTAAACGAATAACTTCTTCTTTTCTCTCTGAAAGTTGAACTGCATATTCCCAATTATCTTGAATTGTTTTAATAGCAACTTCATCTAAACCACCGGTAGCTTCTTTACGGTAGCGTGCGATAAACGGTACAGTATTTCCTTCGTCTAGTAAAGATATTACTTGTTTTATTATCGATTCTTTCATTTTAATTTCTTTTGCGACTAATGAGATTAAGTCTTCTGCCATGTCTATCTCTCCTTCCACATCATCCATTTTACCAAAGATAATCGAGATAATACATGTTAATTTACTTACGAATTGTTTCAGGAGATATTTCACCACTGGAATTTGAATTATCCACACAGAATCCAAACTAACGATGGATTTTTCGGCTTTTTACATGTAGCACAAAAAACTCCAGCCTTTGTAAATGCTAAAGTTTTTGTAATATTGTCGTAATATTCTGTAATCTATAGATATATTTATGTTACAATGTTACTAGGGAAAGACTGGATACGTCTCATCTACTAACCCTCATATATTAATCAGCAATAAAATAATTATCCGACTCTGTTTCCAGTACTTCTCTAAGTTTTCTTAACGAACGTCGTTGTAGTCGAGACACATGCATTTGGGATATCCCTAGTAATTCTCCTACTTCTTGTTGACTCAGATTGTCGAAAAAGATGTATTTTAGAATTTGCTGTTCACGTTTCGGTAGAACATGGAAAACACTCTCGAGCATCATATGTATATCTGCTTTTTCATAATTTTTTTCTTCTTCGCCAACTAAATCCAATATTGAGACAGAACCTCCCTCTGCATTCACATCATGATTGTAATCCACCGACAATGCATTATAACTTTTTGTCATTTCCATTGTCTCCAAAACATCTTCCTCTGAAACTTTTAAATAATCAGCAATTTCTTGAACTGTCGGAGATTTTTGTAATTGATATGTTAAATCATCAACTGCTCGATTTATTTTTGGCCCTAGTTCTTTAATGCGTCGTGGTACGTGCACGCTCCAAGTTCGATCTCGGATAAACCGTTTAATTTCTCCTATGATTGTCGGAATGGCAAAGGCCTCAAAAGACTTTCCAACTTCCTTATCAAATCTTTCTACCGAAATTAATAAACCGATTATACCAACTTGAAACAGATCTTCATGATTACCTCTATTATGTGAATATTTTCGTGCTAATGAATGAACAAGTCGTTCATAATGCAACACGATTTTTTCTTTTACTTCGTTGTCATTAGGAGATCTTTGTAAATGTTCAATCCAACTGTACACATCGCTTTCTTCTTCATTGTTATTGTTTTGCTTGGACTTGGTCATTTACATCCACCTCGGTTTCATCGAGATACTTTGTCATTAATACTATGACTCCATATTCATTGTTGATTTCGACTTTATCCATCAAAGCATTAATTAAAAATAAACCAAACCCTCCTTCACGCATTTGTGAGACAGACTTTAAATCTTCACTATAAGTAACAGGACCGATTCGATTTTTTATTTCTTCAAAATTGAAACTTTCTCCTTGATCAGATACCATCACTTCTAACCGGTTTTCATAGACACCAAAACCAAGTGTTAATTCGCCTTTTTCTTTATTCTCATATGCGTGGGCAACAACATTTGTTGCTGCTTCAGAGAGTGCGACTTTTAAGTCTTCGATCGCTTCATAGGAAAATCCCATTCTACTGGCAATTCCGGAAACGCCTAGCCGAAGTACTCCCACATATTCCGCTTTTGCAGGTACTTTCATTTCAATAAAATCAAAGTCTTCCATCTCAGTTACTCCCCCCTGTCTTTTTCGTCTACAGCCATGATTTCATGCAGACCAGTTACTTTAAATAAACGGAGTACACGATCACGAACATGAATCAATTTTAATTCACCATCGTTCTCTTTCGTCGACTTATAAGCACTAATAAATACACCTAGACCAGTGCTATCTAAGTAATTAATATGTTCAAGATCTATTTTAACTTTATTTCCTTTTTGCTCTGTTAAGGGAAGGATTTCTTTTTTTAATTTTGGGGCTGTGTAAACATCAATTTCTCCATGTAGTTTAACAACACAATAATCCTTTTCTTCCACCACATCGATCGTTAAATTCAATATGATCACCTCTTCTGTCTATCGGTTACAGCTGTTTTTTCGTCTCTCAAACTTTGTATTCCCATACTTTTGAACTATTAAACTACTTTTTTAATAATAATTAAAGTAAAATCATCTTTTAATTTAAAATCGTCTAACTGATTAAAATGCATATAAACATGTTCAACATGTTTTTGAGCTGGCAAATGAGCATACTTCTCAATAACTTCAATCACTTCTTCTCGTTTTATAAAACGTTTTCCTCTTCTGCACTCAGTGACTCCATCAGTTAGAAGAACAATCATATCATCCTTTTCGATTTTAATTTCATACTGAGGATAATTTGTATTTTTCAGTACTCCAAGGACAAGTCCTTTCGTATCAAATTCTACAAAAGATTTTTCTTTTGCACGATATAAAAAGCCTGGTTCATGTCCTGCAGATGCAAAACGAAAAATACTAGTCTTCGGAAAAAATTGCCCATAAAACATTGTAATAAACATGTTTGAAGCAACGTTTCGTTCCACAACTCGATTCAAATTACGTAAAATACCACTCGGACTCATTGCTTCTTCATAAAAACTATCCATTGCATACTTGATCATTGACATGGATAAAGCAGCGGGTACCCCTTTCCCAATTACATCCGCAATAGCAACGCCTAATGCCCCATTTTCTGCCTTAGTAAAATGATAATAATCCCCATTCATTTGATGAAAAGGAACGCTTATTGCTCCAATATCAAGCGTTTCAATGCTCGGAATATCAGTAGCTAGAAGTGTTTTTTGCATATTTGCAGCCACTTGGATTTCCGAGCGTAATTCAATTTGTTCTAGTTTTAATTTTTCAAATTCCTCATTGGCAACACGATAAGCAATTAAAGCTTCTAATAAAAAATCTAAAGATCGTCTATAATCGTTAAAGCCATCACCATATAATGTATCAATTGCATCAATATGTATTCTGACAATTTCCTCTGGATAAATATTTCTACTTACAAATGATATACTCATTTGTTTCGCTTCTTCTAAATAACATTTATTATTACTTTCTAAATATTGCTGTAATAATTTTTTATATGTCTGTCTATCTGCTTTTATTTTATGCATATGCTTAAGTCTCCCTATCTATGTTTTTTACTGACCGTACATATGATTTGGTTCCCCTGTAAATATGTAATTGTTTATGTATTATATCGAAATTTTACTAATTTAAAGATTGTACTGGTGATTTTCTATAACATTTTAATTACTTATTCGTAATAAACTCCTTAAGGCAAGTCACTATCCAAATAATTGCTATTATTTAGAAATTTCGGCTTGATACGTTATGGCGTCCCAAGCTGTATGTATTAGTTGGATATTTCTAGTTGCTATCATAGTTGCTAAATTTATCCATAAAAAAACGAGCAATATTATTACCCGTTTTTACTTAATCAATCGGAAAATTAATGGTATTCTGTACATTTCTCCGTTATAAGCTTTTACTGCGGCAATAATTGTAAATACAAAAGTTGCAATTCCCACAAGAGGAGCTAATAAAAAGCCAATGAGGATAAACATTGAAATAGCTGCGACAATTCCATAAACAAAATATGAAATAACAAAATTTAAATATTCTTTGCCATGAAAATCAATAAATGCAGATTCTTCACGTTTGATCAACCATATAATAATTGGTCCAATAATGGTTGTAAAAATGCTTGTCGCATATATGAGCATTGCGAGTAATCGCTCATCACTGGAAGTAGTCACTTGTTCACCTCTTTCATTCTGATCAATTATAATGATTTCATCTTTAATATCAGACACACTTTCCACCTCTTTAAATAAACTATGCCAATAACATGTTTAAATAATATCATTATTACAATCTTTTTACCATGGTAAAAAAGCCACAGTGGACCTACGTAAGGAAAAGGAAGGACTTAAACATTTTTCAAACGTTCAACATTTTTAATAATAAATCCACTATTTATCATCGGTGGCATGCGTACACCACTTATCTGCAAGTTTTGTTTTGGCACCGTGTAGGTAATCTTGTTTGTTAAAAACTCAAAACTTTTTTCCATAACAGTTATCGTCACAAGTTCTCCCGCACAGCGGTGATTTAGGTGAAAGTCTCCACCACCTTGTGGAATAAAGTCATACGCTTTTAAGTGTTTATCCTTAAAACGTTCAGGTCGAAACTCACTTGGACGTTGCCAAATCCGCTCATCATGATTCATTCCATATACATCTAAAATAACTAACTGATTTTTTAAAAAATGATGCCCCGCCCAATAGAAATTTTCTCGAACTCTTGCACCTGTAAAGGGTGTAAAAGGATAATACCGTCTTACTTCTTGAGTAAACATTCGTGTGTATTCTACTCCACCATTATTTAATTTTTCTTTTTCCTTAGGGTGTGCATGTAAAGCTAACGCTCCGAATAATACATACAAACTGATCGCTACAATTGGACGTAGAATATTGATTACTTCCACTGCAGCTACTTTTTCATCTAAAAGTTTCCCATTTACATCTTTGTGCCAGGCAATTTCATATAATGCAGTGCCTCTTTCAGCATAGAGCTTACCTGCACGTAATTGATGAATCATGTTTTCAATCAAACGATCTAAGGTTTTCCTTGCTATGCGCCCTTGCCAATGCCTAACACCTACAGCACCGAATGAATCGACAAGTGCCCATAATTCATTTGCCAGCTTTTCGATTTTTTCATCTTTAATCGGAACTCCAGACCACTTACAAGCAATTCGACACATTACTTTTTTTGTTTCTTGAAATAGATTGATTTCCTCCATAGTTATCCACTTATTAACAACAGCATCCCATTCATTTGCTGTGAGCTGTTTTAATGTTTCGATATACTCTTCTGTAAATAAAGACATAACTAATGACTTACGCTCGCGATGTGCTGCATCATCTAAAGTTTGTACACCGCCATCCCCAAAAAGAGACTTTCTAATTCGTCTTGGTGGTGCATTACGTCTTTTAAATTTTTTCTCATCATAAAAAACTTTTGCTGCCTCAGGTCCGCTAATACAAATTGTCTTTTGTCCCATCAATGTAACTTCAAAAATATCAGATTGAAATTTGCGCCTACGGTTCGGAATGAAACGGTAACCTTCTCGTAATAGAGCAATCGAACTATCGAATGTTTTGTCTTTCGGTATTTCCAAACGGTAAACCATAAATGATAACAACCTCTCCTAAATGTTTAATTATATCATTACCGTTAAATAAAAAAATAATCATCTTTGAAACCGTAGAAAAATCCTTTCTTATTAATTTTTAATAAACGTTGTAAATCATTTTCATTATCCACTAAATTATTAATCGTATAAGAGAAAAGAAAGTGATGTCATTACCTCTTTCTATTTAGATACCGTCGACGGAGATCCTTTTCTGCCTCATCAAGCCGGCTAATATATTACAGAGTAAGAGCTAATATGCAGAGTGGATCGAATTTATGCTGAGTCGCGAAAAAAATATCCGAATTTACGTCGCAGTCGTTTATGGAAATTACCTATAAAGTTTACAATAGTAGAGAAAAGAAAATCCGAACTACTACAAACTTGAATTGAAGAAGTTTACATGATAGTTCGGATTTTTCTATGACTAAAATACTCTTCTCCTAACTTTTTTGAGAAGACTAATCATTTTCAGGTTCTATTAATAATACTGACCCTTCATAATCTGAGAGAGCCGTTTCATGGTATATCCCTTCTATCCAATCTACTGTTTGGTCTTTATAAAAAGGACTAAGAAAATGTCCAGACTGGCCGGGGCCAACAATATGATGGCCGGTCGTTATATCTGAAAAATCAATGACAAAACGCCACGATGCGCCATGATCAACGATTCCCTCTTCATTATGACGCGCTGCCATAGGAGTTACAGCACTACCGTTAACAGGTAACGGCTTCTCTTTATGAAATACATATTCTAAACCTTTATTTGCACTTGCTAGCGGGTGTTCAAATTGTACTCGGTGATAATCGCCCCATTTCCATTTAGACTGATCTATTCCATACTCCGCTTCCAATATTCCAATCACTTCATTAAGTGAGGATTGAAGCACATTTATTAAACCGCCATTATCATCAATCCAGATAGAGTTATTTCCAAGGCGTAATAATTCATCTGTCGCCTGCCCCTTACTACTAAATAATTCCATTACTTCATCATCAATTTCATTATATAATATATTTTCAATTTCGTTCATCCAATGCTCGAATAGTAATGGTTGCGATAAATTAGCATCATCATTATAATTCCATTTTTCAAGAAGTTGGAGCGCATTTGATTCTGTATCTGATAAAGGTTCATCTTTAAGCGTTTCAATAAAAAATGGGACAAATTCACGCGCCCTTAAATTTACAGTATCCATTTGTAAATTTTTCATATCTTGAATCGTTAATTGATCATTTGGCTGAAGCACTTCGAAAATCCGTTCATATCGATAAGGTTGCGCCCAAACATTACTAATATGGTATGGATACTCTTTACCAGTTATTTTATTATTTGCTGTTGCGATAAACCCTTTTTTAGGATTCACGAGTTTTGGTAACTCATCAAATGGGATAAAATCTTTCCATTGATATTGTTCATCCCAACCAGGTAGTGGTAATAATGCATCTTTCCCATTTTCATATATAGGAATTTTTCCATTTGCTTTATATGCTATTGTTCCATCTGATGCGGCAAACACAAAATTTTGAGCAGGAGCATGAAAATCTTCTAATCCCATTTCAAATTCTTCCCAATTTGTTGCACGATTCAATTGCAAAATAGCATAGAGCTCTTTCGTTTTATCCAATGCTGTCCATCGTAGCGATAATACCGTATCTTTTCCGTTTTCTATTGCAAACTCTGAAATAATCGGTCCATTCCTTGTTTCTACCACTTCATAATCAATCGTTTTTTCTCCTTTTACATGGATTGGTTCTTTAATTATTTGTGCTTTTTCATATTCGCCTTCGAATAAAAAGGCATCGTCATCTTTTGGATCTCGTTTTTCAATATAGAGTTGCTGTACATCGGGTCCAGTGTTCGTCACTCCCCAAGCAATATGTTCATTATGTCCCAAAATAATTCCAGGCACACCGGCAAAAATTACACCACTCACATTGAGGTCTTCTGCTTCTAAATGCATCTGATACCAGATAGAAGGTGTTCCCAAACCTAGATGTGGATCATCAGCAAGAAGAGGTTTTCCGGATGCAGTTTTTTCACCACTAACGACCCAATTATTACTCCCATTAAAAGGCTCTGGAATAATTGCATCCTTAAAGCTTGCAACAATATCTATCTCTTCTTCTATTATAGTTTTTCGATCTTGCGGATAACTTGGGAATAATTCATACGCTTTTTCCAATGAAAAATTTTTAAGTAAATAATAATTAAACGCCTGCCTTTCCCAGTGTCCACCTAAGTCAAATGCCATATACTTACCGACTGTTAATGAATCTATTGCGGTCCAAGGTTCAGGTTTAGCCCCAATAAACATAAATTCAATCGGTAATGATCCGTTCCTTATAGCTTCGTCAATATATACGTTCACACCGTCACTAAACCAGTCTAATACGTTTTTTGCTTCTTCATCATAAATTTCATATGATTTTTCTGCAGCTCTTCTTAAGCCTAGTGTTCGAAAATATTTATCACTTGAGACAGTTGCTTTTCCAACAATTTCACTTAATGTTCCAGAGGCTTGTCTGCGTGCTAATTCCATTTGGAAAAGTCTGTTTTGCGCTTGGACATATCCTTGAGCCATATAGAGATCTTTCAGGTTATTTGCTTTGATATGAGGAACTCCACTTTCATCTGTCGTGACAGTTACTGTTTCCGTTACTGGTAATTCAATTGTTCCTTCGATTTGTGGGAGAGATTTATCTATTTTGTTATCAAAATAAAAGTAACCGATTATTATAAGCAGCAATAAAAATAAAACGATAATTCCAATCCATCGTAGCCAAGTTACTGGTGTTATTACAATTTTCTTTTGCTCTTGCATAAAAAACCCCCCTTTTTTATAAGCAAAAATCTTTTTAAAATGTATTAATAGTGCGTGTTCAAAAAGGTGGATAAAAAGGACCAAGAAGTTCGAGGCGGCGCAGCCCCCGGCAAGCGGAATGTATGCTTTTAAATACATGAGCAAAGATCTGCCACGCAGGAAAAGTGATCTTCTTTTCCAAGGAAACGCTTCTAGCACGCAGAAAAAGTGCTTACCTTTTTCAAGGAGCGGAAAAGCAAGCCAACGAGCTTCCACAGGATGTGGTGACTTCTGCGTTGCCCACAGAACGTGGGCGGTTTTAGCAGAAGATCCCCAATCGTAGTGTCATTTTTACCGGACTTTTTGAACATCCTCTAATACTAGTTTATCAGTCTTTCAATGAAAAAAGCACCCTAATTTTAGAGTGCTTAAGTGCGAGGTACAACTTCTTAAAACGGTGCTTGATTTAACCATTGCCCCCCGTCCATTGTTACTACTTCGCCATTTATGTACGCCGCATCTTTAGATAATAGAAAGTAAGCAAGCCCAGCAATTTCTTCAGGGGTACCAAATCGCTTTAATGGAACAGATTGCCTCGTTCGTTCCGCCATCTCTTCCGAAAGCATAAGTTTATCCGCTCCTCCAGTTCGCTCAATTGGACCTGGAGCAATTGCATTTACTCTTATTCCATACTTACTTCCCCACTCAACAGCAAGTGTCCTCGTTAAACTTAATACCCCCGCTTTTGCCGCTGCATTGTGAACTACTCCTACGCCAGCATCCCAGGCATATGTTGCCACCATATTTAAAATAGAACCTCGTTTCTTCTCTTTAATCCAATACTTCCCAACTGCTTGACTGCAATAAAAAGTTCCATTTAACACAATATCGATTACACTATTCCAACCATTAACAGATAAATCTTCTGCTGCAATAATAAAGTTTCCTGCCGCATTATTAATAAGATGATCAATCGTTCCAAATTCGTTAACGGTCTCAATTACCATCTTTTCTACATCTTCAATATTTCGTACGTCCATTTCAATACAATAGATTTTTCCTGAGGTTGGATTAAGTTCTTGCTTTGTAGCTTCTAACCGTTCCATACTGCGACCAGTAATAACGACATTAGCACCCCCATCCGCCAAACGTTTTGCCATATATTTTCCCATTCCGCTCGATCCACCAGTAACAATCACTGTTTCATTAAGCATTTTATTCCTCCTCATAATAATAAAAATGGCATCGCTTTCATTAATCTCTAATTGTGAATGAATAGCCATTCATTTAATCCCTTAATCTAACTATAACAAATTATTATTGAAATACAAGATCGAAAAAAAAGAAATTTTGTTATATATTAGGAGATTTTAACAGATTCAACCCATATCCCCCTCTAAAAAGGATAATATGGGAGAGATTTATAGAAAAGAGTAAGGTATCTCCTTCTCACCCCATCTCAGATTAAATAAAGCGGCTAAATGGAAGCTAAGCACATTTGCTTTAAAAAATTCCAATGGTTACTATATTAAACATAAAGAAAACTCGACGAGTGACAAACCGACAGGTGCAGTCAGAGGCGTTAGTTGCACTTATGCAAATAAGTAACATGATTGATGGACTTATTTGCGAAAGAAAACTCGACGAGTGACAAACCGACAGGTGCAGTCAGAGGCGTAGTTGCACTTATGCAAATAAGTAACATGATTGATGGACTTATTTGCGAAAGAAAACTTGTCGAGTAGCAAACTGACAAGTGCAGCTAGAGGAAAACAGCTGGATAGTTTATTTTCGGCAAACCTTGTAAATAAGAAAAAACAGATTTTTATTTACGCAAAATATCAGGAGGTGAACCGCCGTTAGCAAAGTATTAGAGAAAACGGCCATTACTGTAAGAACAGGAGAAGAAATTTGTTTTAGAGAACCAACCGAAGATGATGGGAGTGAAATGTTTCGTATTGTTAAAGACTCCAAAGTACTCGATGTTAATTCATCATACAGCTACTTAATGTGGAGCAAATATTTCAATAAAACATCCATCATCGCTGAATGTGAAAACGAAGTAATCGGGTTTGTCTCAGGGTTTTTACAACCTGAATCTCCGGATACTTTATTCATATGGCAAGTCGCTGTTGACCATAAACATCGTGGGAAAGGTCTAGCGACAAAGCTAATTGAACAATTATTAAATCAGTTAAAAAGTGAAAAAGTAAATTATTTGGAGGCAACGGTAACTCCATCAAATAAGCCGTCAAGTAAACTATTTAAAGGAATTGCGAAAAAGAACGACACAAATTGCACTGTTTTTGAATGTTTTTCAGAAGATCAGTTTCCTGATCCTTCACATGAACCGGAAATGACGTACCGAATTGGACCATTAAAGTAGGGTAAGTCAATAAAATATTAAAATTTATGGAGGTTAATTAACTTAATATGACAACCGTAACGGAAGATCCCAATATTACAATGGACATTTTTGCTGAACACGAATCGGAGGTGAGAAGCTATAGTCGCAGTTTTCCAACCGTGTTTAAAAAAGCGAAAGGATACAAACTATGGGATACAGATAATAAGGAGTATATTGACTTTTTTGCGGGTGCCGGAACGTTAAACTATGGACATAATAACGATGCCATGAAACAATTACTCATGGATTATATCGAGAGTGATTCGATCACCCATAGCTTAGATATGGCAACAATTGCAAGAGGTAATTTTTTAAAAAAGTTTGATGAAGTTATTTTACGTCCAAGGAATCTTGACTACAAAGTAATGTTCCCTGGACCAACAGGAACGAATGCTGTTGAAAGTGCCTTAAAACTAGCCCGTAAAATTACAGGAAGAACAAATATCATGAGTTTCACGAATGCGTTCCATGGAATGACGATTGGTTCGTTATCTATAACAGGTAATGCTTCAAAACGTGAAGGTGCTGGGATTCCTTTAACTCATTCTGTTTCTATGCCCTTTGATAAGTACAACTCTAAAGCTGATTCCCTTTCCCTTATTGAAAGTTATCTAGAAAATAGTGGTAGTGGTGTTGACCTCCCAGCAGCTATTATTGTTGAAACAGTTCAAGGTGAAGGAGGAATTAATGCCGCAAGCATGGAATGGCTCAAAGGTATCGAAAAAATAGCCAGAAGATTCGGTATATTATTGATTATCGATGATATCCAAGCTGGTTGTGGTAGAACTGGAACTTTCTTTAGTTTTGAACCAGCTGAAATAAAACCAGATATTGCTTGCCTGTCTAAATCACTTGGTGGATACGGACTTCCGATGTCAATTACATTATTTAAGAAAGAACATGATGTTTGGGAGCCTGGTGAACATAATGGTACATTCCGTGGTAATAATTTAGCTTTTATTGCAGCAACAGAAGCTCTAACCTACTGGGAAAATGATAATTTCTCACAAGAAGTTGATAAAAAAGCCAAGTTAATGCATAAGTTTACTAGAAAAGTTTCAAAAGATTATCCTCAGTTAAAGGCTGAACCGAGAGGACGTGGCATGATGCAAGGAGTCGCTTGTCATGTAGACGGTATTTCCAGTAAGATTTGTGAAGAAGCATTTCAACGTGGTTTATTGATGGAAACTTCCGGACCAAAAGATGAAGTATTTAAGTTTTTACCACCACTTATTATTGATGAAGCAGGACTGCAACAAGGCTTCGACATCATCGAAGATAGTATTAAAGCAGTTTTAAAATAGAATTAAAGTTTAATAAATATTCGTGCTCGAGCACATTTTCTGCTCGAGCTTTCATTATAGAAATTATTTAAAGTAACTTATACTAGATTAAAAGAGCAGAGGAGAATGAACATGATTGTAAGAAACCTAGATGAAATTATTGGAACAGAAAACGAAACAAAAGCAGATACTTGGTCAAGTCGCCGCTTCCTATTGAAAAAGGATGGCATGGGGTTTTCATTTCATGAAACAATTATTTATGCAGGAACCGAAACACATATTCATTATCAAAACCACTTAGAAGCAGTTTACTGCGTTGCTGGAGATGGAGAAATCGAAACAGTAAAAGACGGAAAAGTTTATCCGATTAAAAACGGGACGATGTACGCATTAAACGAAAACGACGAACATTACTTACGTGGTGGCAAAGAAGATATGCGGTTAATTTGTGTATTTAACCCTCCACTTGTCGGTAGAGAAACACATGATGAAAATGGCGTTTATCCATTACTAGATGATGAAGAATAATTTTTTTGCTTCAGCCTTTGAATTAGGCTGAAGCTTTTTATATTCCATGCAAATTATATGGAGCTAGTTAGATCAATTTTATCATGACAAAATACTTCAATGTCACTATTATACAATCCTCTTTTTATCTTCTTTCCATTTCTTCGTAAATAAATGCCGATATTTCGTAACTTTATTCCGATTTTTTGTCAATACGATATCTTGTCTAACAATAAACATTGTTAATAAGCCCTTTTATTAGTTGGCATTAAAATTGCATTATTAAAGGTTAGGTGATGTATTCACTAAAAAAACTATAGGAGGAATAATCAATGAAAGCAGCTGTAGTTAATCAGTTTAAAGAAAAGCTAGAGGTAAAAGAAGTTGAGATACCAACACCAGGAAATGGAGAAATTTTAATTAAAATGGAAGCATGTGGTGTATGTCATACAGATTTACATGCAGCACACGGGGATTGGCCAGTAAAACCAAAGCTTCCCGTTATTCCTGGTCATGAAGGAGTTGGGATTGTCGAAAAACTTGGCGATAATGTTACTTCATTAAAAATTGGTGATCGTGTTGGTGTTCCTTGGTTATTTAAAGCATGTGGAGAGTGCGAGTACTGTTTATCTGGGCAAGAAACATTATGTTTGGATCAATTAAATGGTGGATATTCTGCAGATGGAGCTTTTGCTGAATATTGTGTAGCACCCGCTGATTATGTTGCGAGAATACCAGACGGTGTGGATTCTGTTGAAATTGCTCCAATTTTATGTGCTGGAGTAACAACATATAAAGCTTTAAAAGTTTCTGGTGCAAAAGCGGGCGATTGGGTCGCAATTTATGGTATTGGTGGATTAGGACATATTGCCTTGCAATATGCTAAAGCAATGGGATTTAATGCTATTGCTGTCGATATCCAAGACGATAAACTCGAGCTTGCAAAAGAACTTGGGGCAGACATTACGATTAACGGTAGAAAAGTGGATCCTGCAGAAGAAATTAATAATAAAGTTGGTGGAGCCCAAGCGGCTATTAGTGTCGCTGTAACAAAATCAGCATTTGAACAAGCATACCATTCAGTTAAAAGAGGTGGCTCTGTTGTTTTAGTCGGACTACCAAATGACGAAATACCAGTGCCTATTTTTGATACTGTTTTAAATGGAGTTAGTGTAAAAGGATCGATTGTTGGGACTCGTAAAGATATGCAAGAAGCATTACAATTTGCTGCTGATGGAAAAGTTCGTGCAATCGTTTCGACAGCAAAAATAGACGACATTAATGATGTATTTGACAAAATGGAAAAAGGTAAAATAAATGGGCGAGTCGTTTTAGAATTTTAACCAATTATTTGAAAACGTTATCAAAAAATGACTGTCTACATAGAAGGTAGGTAAAATATTCCTACCTTCTAAATTACTACGTAAACGGGAAAAGGGGTATTGTAATGATTTATGAACAACCAGGAAAAGAAAATTCAAAAGTTACGTTTAAAAAACGCTATGATAATTTTATTAATGGGAAATGGATCAAGCCTGTAAATAATAGATATTTTGAAAATCCAACCCCTGTAACAGGAGAAATTTTTTGTGAAGTTGCTCGTTCTTCAAAAGAAGATATTGAATTAGCTTTAGATGCCGCACACAGTGTAAAAGATAAGTGGGGAAAAACATCCCCCGCTGAAAGGGCCCTTATCTTAAATAAAATTGCCGATCGGATGGAAGAAAATCTTGAAATGTTAGCTGTTGCCGAGACATGGGATAATGGAAAGGCTGTTCGAGAAACATTAAACGCTGACATTCCTTTAGCAATTGATCATTTCCGCTACTTTGCTGGTGCAATCCGTGCACAAGAAGGGACATTAAGTCAAATTGATGAAAATACTGTTGCTTATCATTTTCACGATCCACTCGGTGTCGTAGGTCAAATTATCCCATGGAATTTTCCACTCCTAATGGCTACGTGGAAAATTGCTCCAGCCCTTGCTGCCGGAAATTGTATAGTTTTAAAACCAGCGGAACAAACTCCTGCATCGATTATGGTGTTAATGGAATTGATTGGTGACTTACTTCCTGCTGGGGTTTTAAATGTAGTAAACGGTTTTGGTGTGGAAGCGGGAAAACCATTAGCATCAAATCCAAGAATTTCTAAAATTGCTTTTACTGGAGAAACGACTACTGGTCGGTTGATTATGCAATATGCATCTGAGAACATTATCCCTGTTACACTTGAACTTGGAGGAAAGTCTCCAAATATATTTTTCAAAAACATAATGGATAAAGACGATGACTTTTTAGATAAAGCAATTGAAGGATTTGTCTTATTTGCTTTAAACCAAGGAGAAGTTTGTACATGCCCTTCCCGAGCCCTAATTGATGAAGCGATCTACGATGAATTTATTGAGAGAGCACTTGACAGGGTGAAAGAGATTAAAACAGGAAATCCCCTTGATACTGAAACTATGATGGGTGCCCAGGCATCCACAGAGCAAATGGAAAAAATATCATCTTATTTAAATATTGGCCGCCAAGAGGGAGCAACATGTTTAATTGGTGGAGGATCTAATGTAATTGAAGGATTTGAAAATGGATATTATATTAAACCGACCGTATTTAAAGGCCATAATAAGATGCGTATTTTCCAAGAAGAAATTTTCGGCCCTGTCGTTGCTGTTACAACTTTCGAAAATGAACAGGAAGCACTGAAAATTGCTAACGATACACTTTACGGTCTTGGTGCAGGAGTTTGGTCAAGAGAGATGAATACAGCTTATCGTTTCGGAAGAGGAATCCAAGCCGGTAGAGTATGGACGAACTGTTATCATGCCTATCCTGCCCACGCTGCTTTTGGAGGCTATAAAAGTTCTGGAATTGGAAGAGAAACACATCTGATGATGTTAAACCACTATCAACAAACAAAAAATTTACTTGTAAGTTACAGTGAAGATAAATTAGGATTTTTCTAAATTAAATTAGAAAATTTTTCAGGAACAATAGGCTTAGCTATAGTAGTCATAGAGAAAACCGAACTAGATTTTAAACTGTTATTAAAGTTTATATTAGTTCGGATTTTTCATTTGGCTATTTTATAAACTTTATAGTGCGTGTTCAAAAAGGAGGATAAAAAGGGCCAAGAAGTTCGAGGCGGCGCAGTTTCAAGCAGCGGAATGTATGCATTTAGATACATGAGCGAACGCTTCTAGCACGCAGAAAAAGTGCTTTCCTTTTTCAAGGAAACGCTTCTAGCACGCAAAAAAAGTGATTTCCCTTTTTCAAGGAGCGGAGAAACAAGCATTCGTGCGAAATTCGCAGTGTCATTTTTACCAGACTTTTTGAACATCCTCTTATAACAAATATCCATAAACTGCGACGTAAGAGTCTACATGTTATTTATGTATCAACCCCATGTCTTGGCGGCAATTAATATATTGCAAATCGACTCGACGTCTTGGAAAATCACTCGACATGTCCCAAATCGACTCGACATCTTGGTGAATGACTCGACGTCTTGCAAATCGACTCGACATCTTGCAAATCGACTCGACGTCTTGGAAAACGACTCGACATCTTGCAAATCGACTCGACGTCTTGGAAAATGACTCGACATCTTGCCAATCGACTCGACGTCTTGGAAAATGACTCGACGTCTTGCAAATCGACTCGACATCTTGGAGAATGACTCGACATCTTGGAAAATCACTCGACATGTTTGAAATCGACTCGACATCTTGGAAAATGACTCGACATCTTGGAGAATGACTCGACATCTTTGTGAATGACT
>NZ_JAXHDD010000022.1:0-66708 GCF_037072025.1 Pseudogracilibacillus sp. SO30301A
GATTTACCACTTATGTGGTAAGTGATTAATTATATCACACACGTAATTTCGTGTCAATATATTTATTCTCGCTTCTAATAAAATAAGATTTTCATTCGCCTGCCAAGAGACAGCTTTACTAGTATGTCACATCTTTAAATCGATGTCAATACCATTTCGAAAAACTTTTTAGAAACGATATGGGCCTGAGTGGACTCGAACCACCGACCTCACGCTTATCAGGCGTGCGCTCTAACCAGCTGAGCTACAGGCCCACTATTAAAGATAGTTTGGAGCGGGTGATGGGGATCGAACCCACGACATCAGCTTGGAAGGCTGGAGTTTTACCACTAAACTACACCCGCACTATTTTTTAAGCACAAGAATTAATATAACACAAAGAAAAATAAAATGCAAGTATTATTTTAACAATTCTTGTTAATGCGGTCGAGAGGACTTGAACCTCCACCGAGTCTCCCCGACTAGGCCCTCAACCTAGCGCGTCTGCCATTCCGCCACGACCGCAAAAAAATCAGAGTATAATTCTTCAACAGATCAATGATGATGAATGTATAAAAATAAAAGTGAGCCATACAGGACTCGAACCTGTGACCCTCTGATTAAAAGTCAGATGCTCTACCACCTGAGCTAATGGCTCATAATCACTACGTAGCTTACCAGATTTAGAGCATCTACGCTTGTGTCATAAAAGTAATGGCTGGGCTACTAGGATTCGAACCTAGGAGTGACGGAACCAAAATCCGTTGCCTTACCGCTTGGCTATAGCCCAATCAAAATTATGTCGGATTCTTAATTCATCAATATTTACAGAGAAGAAAGATAGTAATGACCCGTACGGGATTCGAACCCGTGTTACCGCCGTGAAAGGGCGGTGTCTTAACCACTTGACCAACGGGCCAAAAAACAAATGGCGGAGAAGGAGGGATTTGAACCCTCGCGCCGCTCACGCGACCTACGCCCTTAGCAGGGGCGCCTCTTCAGCCTCTTGAGTACTTCCCCAAATATGGCTCCACAGGTAGGATTCGAACCTACGACCGATCGGTTAACAGCCGATTGCTCTACCACTGAGCTACTGTGGAAAATGATTAAATAAAAGAGATTAATTTATTCTTCGAGAAAAACGTAAAGAGAATGTTCAAAAGTCCGGTAAAAATGACACTGCGAATTTCGCACGAATGCTTGTTTCTCCGCTACTCATGTATCTAAATGTATACATTCCGTTGCTCGAAACTGCGCCGCCTCGAACTTCTTGATCCTTTTTATCCTTTTTTAAACACGCACTTAAATAACTCGTGAATAACAGTACTTCAAGTACGCTTAATTAAATAATCTCAACTTAATTTCTAAACTCTACTGCTGTTAATTATTCGAGCTGTAAGTTGTCCATCTATGACAGACTTTTCATCGTTGGAAATTACAACAGCAAGAAACAATATACATCATTTTTAAAATACTGTCAACAATAAAATGATATTTTTTTGTATTTATTTGAAAATCTACATTTTATAATGAAACACGCAACCCTTTAGAAATTTTTATCTATTATAATTTACCACGTGAATAAGGATTTCGTCAATTTATTTACTTACTTTTCAATTAATGAATAAAGATTTATCACCCTTTTAATTCTAGAAATATGTAATGTTCACTTCTTTTTCAAATAAGAATTATTTTTTCTTATTACTGACATAATAACGATAATGTTTTAATGCCATTTCATGATATTATAATTATTGTAACATGTAATATTATTTAGTCTGGAAAGGAGTTTTGAAAAGAATGGCTAATTTGACAAGAGATTTTTTTATCGCATTATCTAATAATAAGTTTTTAAATAAAAGTGCTAAAAAATGGGGTTACAATTTAGGCGCTGAGCAGTTTGTTGCCGGAACTGATATTGACAGTGTGATGAGATCCGTAAAGCGACTAAATGATAAAAGAATTAGCTGTACAGTTGATAATTTAGGTGAATTTGTAACGAAGAAAGCGGAATCTACTGCCGCTAAAAATAAAATTATCGAAGTAGTTGAACGCATTCATAAAGAACAAGTAGATTGCCATATATCAGTTAAATTGACACAGCTTGGTTTAGATATTGATGAGGAATTTTGTTTAGAAAACATGCGTGAAATTGTTGGTGTTGCAGATAAATATAATATTTTTATTAATATCGATACAGAAGATTATGGACATTATGCGCCAACAATGCGAGTGTTAAGTGAACTATTAAATGATTATAAAAATGTCGGAACAGTAATTCAGTCTTATTTTTATCATGCCGAAGAAGACATGGACAAGCTAAACGATGTACGACTTCGAATTGTTAAAGGAGCTTATAAAGAGAGTGAAGAAGTTGCATATCAGTCTAAAGAAGATATTGATCGAAATTTTTTAAAGCTTGCAAAGAAAAGACTCAAAGGAAATGCTTTTACTTCTATTGCAACACACGATCATAACATTATTAATGAACTTAAAACTTTTGTTGAAGAAGAAGGTATTGACAAAAATAACTTTGAATTTCAAATGCTTTACGGTTTCCGTACAGATATGCAGGAATCATTGGCTAATGAAGGATATCTATTCTGTACTTATCTGCCATTTGGCGATGACTGGTACGGTTACTTCATGCGACGATTAGCCGAGCGCCCACAAAATATTAACTTAATCTTAAAAGATAAGCTCTATACATCTGAAAATAAATTGAAAAAAACTCCAATCATTATAGGAGCAGCATCACTTGCAACTATCGCATACTTATTCACTAGACGGAAAAAGTGAAGTATTAATTAAAAAGCCTCCGATGTTTTCTGGAGGCTTTACCTATGTACCGTTACGCTAGATTTTCATTTCACTAAAGTTTTCACCCACTCTATTTGCGATTTAACTACGGATAGTTGGATTTGTCCATAGGATCGCAATATAACCACATAACCACGGAAGAAAACATTATCCACGAAATACACGTTTTATCCATGAATGTTGGATACCCAAGAGATACACATAAAAATCATGAAATCCGTTAAAAAAGTTGCAAATTAAAAACTCCCTCACATCCTATAAACATGGGGAGCTACTAGCCGTTATTGATCATCTTCATATATACTTTTAAAGCCCAGACCTAAGCTAATTTCCAAAGCACGATTGATTAGTTTCATTGTATCTATATCTAATTTCGTTATCTTATCTGTAAGTCTCTGTTTATCTAGCGTTCTGATCTGCTCCAATAATATAACCGAATCACGTTCAAACCCATGTTTTTCGGCTTTAATTTCAACATGGGTTGGTAGCTTTGCTTTTTGTATTTGGGCGGTAATCGCAGCGACGATAACGGTTGGACTAAATCTATTCCCGATATCGTTTTGGATGACCAACACTGGCCGCACGCCTCCCTGCTCAGAGCCTACAACAGGCGAGAGGTCAGCGAAGTAGACTTCGCCCCTTTGCACGATCAAATCGCTACACCCCGATCACTAAGCGGTCTGAGGTAATTTTAGCCTCCTCTTCAGCTAAAAATGCTTCTGAACAAAGATTTAAGTTGATTCTTGCCATTTCCTCGTAGCCTTTTTGCATCGACTCGTGCAGCTGACGTATCTCTTTTTTATACTGGACATAATTTTTCGTCGCTTGATAAATTAAATCATTAATATCCTTATTCTCTTGCTTTGCCATTCCATCCACCTCAATGAATAGATTTTTTGGTAATCTGATTAAGACTTCCTCTAATCTGTCTGGCAACACCATACACCTCCGCTGATAGTTAAACGACCTATGAAATTCTTACTTAATAGTACCATTTTAGCTACCAATTTGCAAAAGGAAATTGAAGAAAATGCGGTTAAAGTAGATCCATTATTATACATACTATAAAAATTATATATATATTACACTATTGACTCTGTGAAAATAATATCGGTATAATTTCAATTATTTATACATACATTCTTGGGATCCGATCCGTAAGCATACAAGGTATTTCATAATTTATCGTTCCTAAATAATTCGCAACATCGTCCATCTCAATCATAGAACCATTATCTTCACCAATTAGAGTTACTTTTTTACCTACCTCATACTGCTTGTCTAATTTAATCATCATAAGATCCATACAAATTCTTCCGACAATCGGCATCTTCTTGCCATCTACTAGAACATAAAACCCTTGTAAGCCCCTTCGCCAACCATCTCCATACCCAATAGGTACAGTCCCAATCCACGCATCTTCTTTGGTGATAAATGTTGCCCCATAACTAACAGATTCACCTGCGCTTACTTTTTTAACTTGAATCAATTCGCTATAAAGAGAAAAAGCTTGTTTTAATTTTACATTTGCCATTCCCCTAATATCTGCAGAAGGATAAAGACCGTATATTGATACTCCAAACCGGGTATATTGAAGCATTTTTTCGGAATACTGAATTCCGGCAGCACTATTTCCAATATGCGTTATAATTTGATGAGGATATAACGATGTTAGAGTCTCAAGCATCTCTTCGTAACGCAATCGCTGTTTATTAAATAATTCAGAGCCAATTTCATCAGCGGTTGCAAAGTGCGTATATGCACCAGTAAGTCGTACATTCTCCATCCTTTTGACCACATTGACAATTTCTTTTAATTGATCTTTTGTAACTATTCCCGTTCTGTTCATCCCTGTTTCAAATTCAATATGCAATGATAAGGGTTTATTAAAACGTTCATTCTGTATAGATTCTAACCAATCAAGTTGGAAAACGGAGAGCGTGATACCCAAATTTGCAGCAACATATGCATATCGGGGAGGTACTCGACCGATAACTAAGATCGGTTCTTCAATACCATGTTTGCGTAATTTTACCGCTTCTTCTAATATGGCTACCATTAAAAAGTCTACTCCCATATTTAAAGCTGTCTTGGCAACTTTAACACTTCCATGTCCATAACCATTTGCCTTTACTACTCCCATAACTTTTCGGCCTTCCGGAAGTAAATTTTTCAGTTGTTGTATATTATATCCAATTGCATCTAAATTTATTTCAGCCCAAGTGTTTCGATATCTATTCATATGCTCGCTCCTTTCATTACAACAATTATAATATGTTTAAACAATAATCTTATCTTGAATTTTACTCTAATCATTCTTGTATTTCAACCGATGTAAGCGTTTTCTCCGTTGTACAGTAAGTAAAGGAGCAGACTCAAGAAACTAGAGACTGCTCCGTTACAGTTATTTTATTTCCTCACCTTGAATAGATGATGCAACTTCAATCAATTCTTCCATTGTCATATCATCACTTGCTAGATAAAAGTCCGTCCCATTATAGTTCCACTCAATTGTATTATTCGTTAATGCTCCGATACTATAGCCCAAATTTACAACATCTCCAGTTACTTCTTCGATCATTTCTCCGCCAGATGTTGGTACAGAAGTAACTTTTTCTTGGATAAGCGTGAAATTACGATCACCTTTAAATGTCATTATCACCCGCTCACCGTCTTCCAAAGTTACTTCCTGCTTTTCTACCAACTCGGCGCCTAATGTCTTAAGCGGGAACATAACCGCGAGTTCCATTTCCTCCATATCAGAAACGGACATCTCATTCATTGTATTTTCTATAATACTTTCACGATCGAAATCATGTTTTGCAAAACTTGGATTTAGATCAATCGTATCAAATGCAACTTCAACAAGGACATTCTTATCTTTATCCATTATTTTTACACCAGTAGGCGTATAGCTCTTTTTATCAAAGTATACTTCTTGATATGGTAAATTTGTTGAATTTTGATAGTTGGTCTTTGTTAAAAAAACATAATGGGTTTCACTTTCTGTAAAAGTAGCATCTTTATCGGCAAGAACATCATTTACAAGTGATTGATACAAATATGGTTGACTACTGTTTTCTGGCCAATCTGTCTGAAACTTAAAACTCTTTTTAAGTGCCGGTGTTAATACGAAAACTCCTTCATCATTTTTTAAAATAACTTGACCGCCTTCTTCGTCTTCATTTTCCAAACCAACACGATAAAAATCTTCTTGTCCCTTTTTAAACCAAATATCAACTGCATAGCTCCGTTCTTCTTGTCCCGTTTTCATCGTCATTTCTGCTTTTGCTTTGTAGCCACTTATGTCCTCTAAAGTCCCGTCAATTTTTTTAATGACATTTTCTTGCGACTTTTCTCCACAACCAGCAGCAATTAATACGAGTAGACCGATAAAAATTAAGAACGAAAAATTCCTTTTATTTTTTGTCATCCACCTATCCCCTTTGTCTCATTTTCGTTAAAGGACTTTCCTGTTTTTGCAAACAGTAACACCTTCTCACCTGCACTAAACTATATGAGACAAGTTTTCAATTTATGCAAAAGTATTTGTTTGCTTATTGAAAACTATTAGAGTTAATTGGTGATGACAACTTGAGCAACAGCATATTGTTTACTATGGCTAATTGAAATATATATTTTATTAGGATCATATCCGGGGGCAGTAAGAGTTGGCGCCCCTTCAGATCCGGATAAAATTTCTATATGTTGAAAGCTCAATTTACCTATGCCTTTTCCGGTCGCTTTTGCAAATGCCTCTTTTGCTGCAAAGCGACCTGCTAAAAATTCTAGTTTCCTTTGTTCTTTTTTAAAACTAATATATCTTTCTTTTTCATTATTGGTTAATATCCGGTCAATAAAACGTTTGTTTCGAAACACTGCTTTTTGAATTCGTTGTAATTCGATCATATCAATTCCAATTCCACTAATCATTTTTCATTTACCTTTCAATCCCTTTCTATATATGCAAATATATTTTTTTACAATAATCATTATACATGACTTCAAGTATTAGAAGGTTTATATTATAATTCAAAGTTATTTTTCCTGGGAGGATGTTATGTTTATACGTACAGAACGAAGTGTTCAAGAGTTTTTACGCTTTTATCCTGTCATTTCAACAATTGTCATCATAAATCTTCTGTTATGGGTAGTAATAGACATAGTACAATTGCCGATCGGTTATACAATTTACAATTGGGGGATTGGCCATAATCTTTCCGTGCACCATGGTGATTATTGGCGTCTAATTACCCCGATGTTTCTTCATAGCGGGATTGGCCATGTTGTATTTAACTGCTTTGCTCTCGTTTTATTCGGACCTGCGTTAGAGCAAATGCTTGGAAAGACAAAATTTATTCTTGCTTATTTTTTCACGGGGATCGCTGGGAATTTAGGAACTTATGTAATCGACCCTGTTTCTATTACTCCACATTTAGGCGCATCAGGTGCGATATACGGGTTATTTGGCATTTATATGTTCATGGTTTTGTTTCGAAAAGATTTAATTGACCCTGGTAATGCACAAATCGTCAAGGTTATATTTTTTATCGGTTTATTGATGACCTTTATTCAACCAAACATCAATATCGCAGCCCATATTTTTGGGTTTATTGGTGGGTTTGCAATTGCTCCAATTATTTTAACGAATACACGTCCGTTTTCCATGGCAAGAAATCGTCCCCGTTACCGAGATAATACAGATGATGTTCAGTTTAATCCGAACAGATGGAATAAACGACGCATTATCCCTACAAAAGTTCGGAAAAATTTTTTTTGGATTATTTTCGGTATACTTGTTCTATTAGGATTGCTCAGCCGCTTCTTTTAGCAATAACTTACTTTGGCGATTTAACAAACTTTTGCTAAAATGGTTTAAAGGAGTTAATAGAGGATGTTCAAAAAGTCCGGTAAAAATGACACTGCGAATTTCCTTCGCTGGCTTGTTTCTCCGCTCCTTGAAAAAGGAAAGCACTTTTTCTGCGTGCTAGAAGCGTTCGCTCATGCATCTAAATGCATACATTCCGCTGCTCGAAACTGCGCCGTCTAGACTTCTTGGTCGTTTTTATCCTCCTTTTTGAACACGCACGAATTAACTACAAATCAATACTATAAAAGAAGCGGTGGTGAATAATTATTGTTCGGTTATTTACTTGAGCATCATTCTTTCTATACTTTATTTAAATTGCACTGGATTATTGTTCTATTAGCTGTCACTTATTTTTATATTAACAAATTAATCCATTCGCCGCTCTATCCTGTATCGCGAGGTCAAAAATATTATTTTTTCATAGGAATCATACTACTTTTTTTCGTAAAAGCGACACCGTTAGATATCATTTCTACTCATTATTTATTCAGTGCACATGTTTTACAATTATCTATCGTATTTTTTATCGCTATTCCTTTACTCATATTAAGTTTACCGGTGGATTTTCTCCGGCAATATATTTGGAATCATCGTACAAAATTTGTTCTTAAAATTCTAGCACATCCGTGGTTATCATTAATTACCTTTAATGGTTTACTAACAATTTATTTAATCCCAGCGGTATTTAACATCGTTCATACAAATATTTTCTTATCCTTTATTGCTCAAGCAATATTAATTGGTAGTGCCGTATTTATGTGGTGGGTTATCATTAATCCAGTCCCAGAAATAAAAGGGCTTGACTATTTGCTTCGTGCCCTGTATATATTTTTAGCATCCATTGCACTATTTCCAATCGGATTCTATTATGTTATTATACAGCATGCCCACTTTCCTGCTTACATCCCTTTAGAACGAGAAATAATTCATGCACTTACCTCTGTGTATGATCAACAGCTCGCTGGGGGAATATTGAAGATACTGCAATTAGCAAGTTATTCTTTTGCTTTATTATTAATGTTATTTAAATGGGGAAAACAAGAAGAAGCTAAAGAGGGTAGTGTTGATGAAGAGCATATCCGCTATGCTAGAGGTGTAGTAATTCATTTGGATAAAGATAAAAAGTAATAAGAAGCCAAATGTTAAGGCTTCTTATTTTTCTTGTTAAAATATATAGCTGCACTCATTATTTATTCGAGCCACTAAGCATTATTTCTAGCGACAATTTTACTTTCACATACGTTCAATTACCGTTGCATTCGCCATTCCCATTCCTTCACATATTGCGAGTAGTCCATATCTTCCTTCTATCCGTTCTAATTCATGAAGTAGAGAAACAAGTAACTTTGTCCCGGTTGCGCCAAGTGGATGCCCTAATGCAATTGCTCCACCGTTTACGTTTAATTTTTCCGGATCAGCTTGTAAGTCGTTTAGCCAAGCAAGTGGTATAGGTGCAAATGCTTCGTTTACTTCATAACGATCTATATCATCGAGTGTTATTCCAGCCCTTTTTAATACTTGTCGCGTCGCCTCAATGGGTCCTGTTAACATTAATGTCGGGTCAGAACCAACCACAGTACGAGCGATAATTTTTGCTCGTGGCTTTAATTCCAACGCATCAGCTTTTTCCCGGGACATTAAAAGAACAGCACTTGCTCCATCACTCATCTGGCTCGCATTTCCTGCAGTTATTTTTCCATCTTCTTTAAATACGGCTGGGAGGTTACCTAATATTTCTAATGACGTTTCCGCTCTTGGCCCTTCATCAATGGAAACAGTGCGCATCTCTCCATTTTCTCCTTTGACATCCACTGGAACGATCTCATCGTTGTATCTACCTTTTTCAATTGCTTGTAGTGCTAACGTATGGCTTTTTAACGAAAATTCATCGAGTTCTTGTCTTGAAAATCCCCATTTATCCGCAATCATTTCTGCTGAAATACCTTGATTCACAATATGGTGTTTCGAGGTAAGCTTTTCGCTTGGCGTTGTATCTCCCACATTTCTAAACATTGGTGATCTAGTCATACTTTCAACGCCACCCGCAATAACAATATCCATATCACCAGAAAGTATTGCTTGTGCACCAAAGTGAACCGCCTGTTGACTCGAACCACATTGACGATCAATTGTTACACCAGGAACGTGTACTGGAAAACCTGCAATAAGTGCAGAAGTTCGTGCAACATTCATCGCCTGTTCATTCACTTGCGTAACACACCCAGCAATAACATCCTCCACATCACTTTTATCAATACCTGCCCGACGAACTAGTTCATCTAATACTACCGCAAAAAGCTCATCTGCCCGGTAGGAACTAAATACTCCTTTTCTTCTTCCAACCGCTGTTCTGCATCCTTCTACAATAACAACCTCTCGCATCGTCACACCCCTTTTTCTATTCTACCATTATTATACATCTACTACTTCTTTTCTGAAACAATTTTCCGTAAACATTGAACGCTTAATATTAGAAAACTTTGCTTATTCACAAAAGAAAACACGTCAACTGGCAGGCCATTACTGGCGGTAACTCAGCGATTGTTGCACTTATGTAAATAAGTTAAAAACTCGTACCTAGTCCATACGGCGAGAAATAAAGTTGCACTTAGGCGAGTCGAGAAAAGTTTTTTATTTACCTGCCAAAAAAGAACCTTGACATTAAAGGTTCCTTTCACTAAGTAATTGTCTTATTTAATTTAAATCTTTCAACTGGAAGTCTGCATAATAATGTAACAAATATGATTAACAAAGCGATAGCTAAAAGTAGCATTGGTAGCCAATTATTAAATAGAAATAACAACAATACGATTATAAAAGCTATGAAAATACAACTAGTTGTAATCACTTCTATCTTTAATACTTTTTCTCCTTTTTCAATATAACGCTCTACCATATATTCTGACTGAAAAACTTCCTTTTTTTCTTCATAAGCAAATTTATAGAAATACAATCCCAGAATAATGCTTAAAGCACCAATAACAAATAGCAAGATGACATTTAACGTATTTATTGGATAATAAACATCCTTTAAAATACGTAGTAAAGCTAAAGCAAGCACGAAAGCAATCCAGTATAATACCGTACTTGTTTTTTTATGATACGCTTTATAAACTTTCTTAGACTTTTGATCTAAGAACAATGTATAAGCTTGGGTATCTCTACTTTTTTCCGTATAAAATGGAATTAAATTTTTCAACTGCTTCTCCCCCTTAAATTTGGAGGTTTTGGTTTCCCTACCTAGCTATAAATTGAACCGAGATTACAAAGAATCCAGAAACTGTGTCCCTTATACTTCATGCTACCTTTACCTCATTATCATAGATCCAATCAAAAAGCACCGATCCACGAACACCAATAGCAAATCAGTTTTTCACCAAACGGTATCACTGAACCAATTGCCATACCAACTAGACCTGTTCCAAGATAAACCTGTTGCCTTAATAGCTGCGTCTGATAATAAAATAAATTTCTTCCTTGATTATGTTCCGTCCTTTATATTATCTCCACTGTTCCAAGGGTGTAAATTTCCTTCTTTATCAAAGTTAAAACTATCGAAACGTGATTTGCAGTATTGTATAACAAGTTGCTCCGGCAAAACAAATAGCATCGTATAAAATATTAAAATACTTAGTACTGTCATTCCCAATGCTTCAATATCTACTAAGTGAAATGTGTTTACTATATATCTAATAATGAGAACCATCCCTGTACTACCAATAATTACTGCTGGCAGATAAGATTTTGTTTCAAACCTTCCTCGTATTTTCTCTTTTTGCGAACCGATTCTGTATGCACCTTTTCGCAACAATATATAAAATCGAATAAAAGTGGCTAAAAAAATTAAAATCCCGAAAGCGATTATTAAAAGGGTAATATTCAACAGTGAATAATCCGTCTGAATTACCACCAGGTCGGATCCTATTAAAGATAGTGATCCTATAAGAAAAAATCCAGTCAAGTTTTGAGAAACTAATATTACGATGAAATATTGCACTTTTTGGTTTTTCATGTAAACACTAGGAATAGCATAAATGACCGATAAGATGACTAGAATTACTGTGATCCCCAAATGAAGATAAAATAAGACTTCTTTATAAGGATATATTGTATGGCTTGAAATAACTACGGTAAATTAAGAAAAACAATAAAACTTGAAAAAATATCGACAACACCAATGTTCCACCTAAAGATTTAGGGCTCTGCCTACCAGATTCAAAAGGACCTCTTAACACTGCAAAATCTTGTTCATCTAAATTGTTTAACTTTTTAAAGATCAATCTCTTTACACCTTCTTAAATTAATAAACTTTCAGATTGAAATAAGGCTTAGTGAACTTCTCTAATGTTCGTGTGAATGGTTCATTTCATTAGACAACGGCTTTAAGTTCCCATCTTTATCAAAATTAAAACTATCAAAACGAGTTTTACAATATAAAATAACTAATTGTTCAGGTAAGACAAATAACATAATGTAAAATAATATGGGACCAAGGATAATCAAGAAAATTGTATTCCCGTCAAAACTAACTATGTTTTTGAATGTGTATTGCATAAATAAAGTCAATCCTGTACTTGCTAAAATTGCTATTGGAACTAAAGATTTTAATTCAATTTTCCCTCTCAGTAATGCTCTTTTTGATCCAGATCGATACTCCCCTTTTTTTAATAAAAAGTAAAATCGAATACAGGTGATTATAAATATTAATATACCAGCACTGCTTGTGACTAAAATGATGGTAAAAAGTGATTCTTGGTTTACGACGAACAATTTTTCTGAGCCAATTAGGAATAAGGATACGATATAAAATGATACCCCGGCAATGTTTTGTGATACTAATATTACGGTAGCATATTGCATCTTCTGACCTTTCATGTACACCGCCGGTATAGAATAGATAATCGACAGTAATATTAAGATTACAGAAAAAGTCGAGTAAACTAATAATATAGTTTCTTTAAAACGAAATAATGAATCCCCTTCTGATATGTCATATACCATATATAACATCAATACTTGAAAGACAATACCAAGAAGCAATGTCCCTCCAAGGCTTTTAGGGCTTTGTCTACCAGATTCAAAAGGCCCCCTTAACACTGCAAAATCTTGTTCATCCAAATTATTTAATTTTTTACAGATCAATCTCTTTACACCTTCTTAAATTAACAAAGTTTCAGATTGGAATAAGGTTTAGTTATCATCTCTAATGTTCGTTCAAATGATTCATTTCATTGGACAACGGCTTTAAATTCCCATCTTTATCAAAATTAAAACTATCAAAACGAGTTTTACAATATAAAATAACTAATTGTTCGGGTAAGACAAATAACATCGTATAAAAAACTAGAGGGCCCAATAGAATAAGCATCATTATATTTCCATCAAAACTTATCATATTTTTAAAGATAGACTGTAGTAGTAAAGAGATCCCTGTTCCAACAATAATTGCAAAAGGTAATAATGATTTAGCCTCAAACCTAGTTCTAAGTCGGGCTTTCTTAGAACCTAAACGGTATTCACTTTTACTTAAGAGTTTATAAAACCGAATAAAAGTTACGATAAACGTTAGTATTCCAAGGCCAACCATGATGAGTGTTATCTGAATTAATTCGGATTGTTCAATAGTAAATAACCTATCTGAGCCAATTAAAAATAGAGAACTAATGAACAACATCACGCCAAATAAGTTTTGTGAAACTAATATTGAAATGAAATATTGTATTTTCTGCCCTTTTTTATAAAAGGACGGGATAGAATATAAAACTGAAAATATAATTAATATCGTTGTTCCTACAAGATGTATATAAAACAAGATATCCTTATAAGGAAATTTCGTATTATCAGCTGCAACTAAATATGTTAAAGTAAATAAAAGGGTCTGTAAAAACACCGATAATATTAGAATCCCCCCAATAGTTTTTGGACTTTGTCTCCCTGATTCCAACGGTTCTCGTAATACAGCAAAATCTCTTTCTTCCAGTTTATTTAATTGACGATAAATCATTTTTAAAAATTCCCCTTTAGCTAAACCAACATCAAGCTTATTTAAAAATTCCACTCTGATAAACCTTCTTTTCCTCGTAAGCGGATATGCTATCAGGTACACTATGCCCGATTCTTAGCTTTATCCCCACTCTCCCAAGGCTGTAAATTTCCATCTTTATCAAAGTTAAAACTGGTGAAACGTTTTTAACAGTATATGGATATTGCGGAGTAAGCAAATAAATATATTCCCATAAAAAACACTGCGAAAAACAAGATAACAAAAATCATGTTTTCTATATCACCTGATAAAAGGCCTTCAACCAAAAATCGTAAAATAAACACGAGACCTATTGCAACGATAATAAATTCGGGTAACTTTGAAAGTGTAGAACGCTCTCTTTCTAAGACTTTCTTATGATCATATTTTTTAGAGCCCTTTCGGTAGTCTCCCCTTTGTAGCGAACGTTGTAATCTGATGAATATGGCAACCAAAAATGCTATCCCTAATAATAAAACACCTACTGCCAAATAAATGCCCCCTCGGTAAGATCCACTGACCGAACCAACATAAAAAGTGCGGCGAAGTAGGGGAATATGCTGATAAAATTTAATAGTGTAAGACTTCCTATTATTAACTGACCTATTTGATTTTTACGATAAATAGCTGGTATAGCAAAAATTATTGATCCTATTATTAAGATAAAAGTTAGAACATATTGTATTGTCAAAAGCAGTCTTTTGTTGTACTCAGGATGCATAAATGGATCAGCTGCTGCAAAAATCCCGAGAGCGAACAACAGTTGACCGATTATTCCTACGAGGAGTACATTCCGCAAATTATTTGGAGTTTGTCTACCCGATTCAAATGACGTTCTAAAAAGTGCGAAATCCTCTTCTTCTAGTCTATCTAGGATTTTAAACAAAAACGATTACTCCTTTCCAACAAAATGAACAGATCGGTTGATATTAAAATTGCTTCTAAAAAACATTCCTTCTTCCGATTGGTTCGTGAATTTTTCTTCATTTAGTAAGAAAATCTCTGCTAACATTATCTCATTAGTGGGGTCACTTATTATGGAATAAAAGCGAGGATCACTCACACGGTATCCTTGCTCATCTAAAATTCAGTGGAGTCTTGAATCGCTTCATCAATATCTTCAGGTGAAAACTTAAATTTTGATTTTATCACCGTATACTTCTAGTAAAACGCAATAAAATGTATTTTTCAATGAAATATTGTGAGGATGAGAATGGTCTTTTATTTTTTGGTAGGCAGCTGAAAATCCACCTCTTGATCCGCTTGACGTAAATCTAATGCTCCTTCTATAAAGTTAATTTTTATCAAATTCCAGTTTATTTCTAAATAAAATTTGATATCTTATAAACGAAATATTACAAATAATACAACCTAAAATAAGAAAAAAAGAAAATGATACTATTAGCCAGATCAAGGAAAGATAAATAAGAAATAAAACTGTAAAAATAATCGAGATAGCAAATAAAAGTACCGCCATTAACAATTCATTTCTATAATACTTTTTCCCATCCTGCATATAATCCTTAATCGATTCTGTAGAAATATCCAAAGGTCGTAACTCTCCAATTGTCCCTTTATAAAAGGAAATACCAATTCCCATTCCGACTACTATTGTAACTAGTGTAAAAGCAAACAGGGTAACTGGATGTTCATAGGTTATTGGAATTGCTTTAGCGACCCTCAACAAGGCTAAAATAAGCACAAATGCAATCCAATAGAAAATCTGATTAATGGATTTATGGTTCGCTCTATATACTTCTTTGGTTTCTGGATCGATAAATAAAGTAAATGCATTTTTTCCTTTAGTCATTTCCGCATAAAATGGAACAGGTTTTTTTCTCATTTCTATCTCTCACTTATCTTTAAGTTATCCAAATACGGATCCTAGATCTATAAACAAGCCTTTAACCGCTTCTCCAATTTCTTTACCGACATCGTTTACTGTTTCAGTACATTCCACAAATTATCCGGCGTTTGTCTACCTGATTCAAATCACGTTCTAAAAAGCGAGAAATCCTCTTCTTCTAGTCTATCTAGAATTTTAAACAAAAACGATTACTCCTTTTTCGTAAAGCGAACAAATAATATCTGTTTTATCAGATGTAAAAACCATAGCAAGTTCGCTATGGCTTTTACATTTTTATTCAACAAAGTCTATTCTAAAATTATCCATTTCCATATGCACATTTTCATCACTTAATGTGTCAAATACTTCTTCATCTTCTTCAGTAATATCTACAAAGAATGGTATAGCACCATTTTTCTCAAGTACACCAATATAGTCCTCTGTCAGATCTATTTCATAATTTTCAAATATATATTCTCCGTCTTGATTTCCAAAAGTTAAATCAAAAGCAATATTTTTTATCGGATCTTTCAAACGATTGATAGCTAAAAACATTAAAGAAATACTATCATCTTCAAAATAAACTACATCTAAAGGTAGTAAACTAAAATCATCATGATCACCCATTTTGGGGTCATTCTCTATCTCAGCCTGAATAGCTTGATAAATTTCATTATTTTCTACCGTTATTCCATCTTCTTCATCAACTTTTAAAACTTGAAGAGTTAAGTCTTCTTTTTCTTCTCCTTCAGCCAATTCCTCACCCTCATATTGATTTTTTCCTTCAGTGTTAGTCTCACCCGAATTATTATTTTCTGTTTCTTCTACTCCCTCTTCAGCGGTTTCATTTTCTTTATCACTTGTATCATTACTCGTCTTATTTCCACAAGCAGCTAGACCCAGAACTAAAACAAACGATAAAATCAAAATTAATTTCTTCAAAATAACAACTCCCTTTTTATTCCTACGCTCATTTCTAGATAATGTTTTCCTTTGTTATTCGTTTTAAATTCAAAAAATACCGGTGTTCTTTGTTCCAACCCATGTTGTCTAATATAATGCATGAGATCCCAATATTTTACTTGTGACTGTTCGTCAAACTCATCGAATACACGGGTCATTATCATCGGTTGGATAGTAAAATAGCTTCTAAAAAACATTTCTTCATCCGATTGGTTCGTGAATTTATTTTCTTCAATTGGTAAGAAAATCTCTGCTACCATTACCTCTTCAGTTGGTTCACTAATTAGCGAATAAAAGATAGAACCACTCACATTATATCCTTGCTCATCTAAAATTCGATGGAAGTCTTGAATAGCTTCATCAATATCTTCAGGTGAAAACTTATAGTACTTCGAAACAACATTTTGATAAGCGATTTTATGATTCTCAAATATCACAATTGATCGCCCCGTTTCTTAACTGGTACAAACAAATCAATAATGTATTCACCGTATATTTCTAGTAAGACGCAATAAAATGTATTTTCCAATGAAATATTGTGATGATGAGCATAGTCTTTTATTTTTTTGTAGGCAGCATGGAAATCCACCTCTTGATCTGCTTGACGTAAACCTAGCGCTTCTTCTATAAATAATTTATCCAAGAAGCTAAAATTCGGATCCTCCTCTACCTTTACCTTCTCGTTAATCGGTAAATAATACGTAAATCGACCGAATTTATCTTCATTTTCTTCTGGTGTAACTGAAAAGAAGATAGGACCATTTTGATAAATATCTTTAATAAGCGTAAAATCTTCCATTAATAATATTCCTTCTTGCCAATCTTCTCTTAGCTGTCTTGTTTCATAAATTAATAGATTATCAAAACTAAGTGATCGGATTTCAAATTTCATTTACTTCATTCACCTCACTTGAAAACGGCTTTAAATTTCCTTCTTTATCAAAGTTAAAACTATCGAAACGAGTTTTACAATATAAAATAACTAATTGTTCTGGTAAGACAAATAACATCGTATAAAAAACTAGAGGACCTAATAAAATAGCCATCATTATATTGCCATCAACACTTATCATATTTTTAAAAATATACTGTAGCAACAAAGAAATCCCTGTTCCAGCAATAATTGCAAAAGGCACTAAAGATTTAGCTTCAAACCTAGTTCTTAATTGTGCTTTCTTGGAACCTAAACGGTATTCTCCTTTACTTAGTAGTTTATAAAATCGAATAAAAGTTACGAGGAATGTTAGTATTCCAAGGCCAAGCATTATGAGTGATATCTGAATTAATTTAGATTGTTCAATAATAAATAACCTATCTGAACCTATTAAAAATAAGGAACTAATAAACAACATCAATCCAAATACGTTTTGTGAAACTAATATTGAAATGAAATATTGTATTTTCTGCCCTTTTTTATAAAGGGACGGGATAGAATATAAAACTGAAAATATAATTAATATCGCTGTTCCTACAAGATGTATATAAAACAAGATATCCTTATAAGGAAATTTTGTATTATCCGCTGCAACTACATATGTTAAAAAAAATAAAAGAGCCTGTAAAAATACCGATAAAACTAATATTCCTCCAAATGATGACGGACTTTGTCTCCCTGATTCTAAAGGTCCTCGTAATACAGCAAAATCTTTTTCTTCCAATTTATTTAATTTACGAAAAATCATTTATTAGATTCTCCTTTAGCTAAACCAGCCTTTTAATTTACGAAAACCACCTTTTACTCTATCCATTACCGACTTTTTAGTTTTACCTAATTCTACATTCAACAATACATTCACAAACATTCCAGCAACTACACCCGCTGCCGTTCCAACACCCGGTATCGGAATCAATACTGTACCTGCTGCCGTAAATCCAGCTTGAACAGCTCCACTAACTGCCGTATCAATAACCGTATCTTCTGTGGCACGAACGTGAGCATCTTTCCCTTTAAGTCCTGCTGCTTTGGCATCATGATAGTTACTATAATAACTGAGACCCGCACTCGCTGGTCCCAACGCCTTACTAGCACCTTTACCAAAACCAGCCATTCCTTTAACTCTATCCTTTACACCTTTCCCTGACTCTTTCAAAACATATTTTGCTTTTTCACTAGCAGTTTGCGTACTTGGGTGTGGATCAAGCTTTGGGGTATTGTAACGACCCTTTTGGTTATAATGGGCATGCTCAGTTAGACTATCATTCGCCCCATTCAATACAGTATTCATTTTAGAAATATAGCTAACAAGATCTTTCGTTTCAAGAACATCTTTGTTCGCTGTTCCACTTTTAAAGTCTGAAAAACGGGCTTCACCCGTAGCTGCATTTGCTTTTTTCATAATGACTTCTATATGGTGCATTATTTCTTTTATTGTATTGTCGTGTCCTTTACCTTTATTTGTAAAGGAATTTAAATTCTTATCTAATTCATCTATAATTTTTACTGTATCTCTATAATCATTTATTACCGAATAAAATGAAGGTGTACTAATACTAACAATGTCAGATATGTCGTCAATGATCCCCGACACTCCTTGTTGGTAGCCACTGAGTTTTTTATATTCTGTATCTAATTCCTGTTTTATTGTCTCTAAGTAATCAGTTTGCACAATAGCTTCTGAACTGGAATCCACTCCCGATTGAAACTTTTCAATATGTTCTTTTAAATGCTTGTTCAAACTGATAAAAAGTACTTGAAAAGCATCGGCAAGTGAAAGATGTAACTCGCCAAAATAATTTTTAGCCGACGATGCTGCGCTACCTGTAAATGACTCCATGGATTGAATTTTGTTAACTCCGTCAATGACAGCATCCAAACTTAACTCCACATTTTGCGAAGAAGTATTAACTTTACTTGAAAATGCAGTAACTTCAGCTAAATATACCTTATGTCCCATATTCCTTTCCCTCCTTTATGTTCGAAGCGGTTGATACCCATCTCTAATATCATGTCGTTATACTTGTGACAACTGGGTATCTTTCTCTCTAATTTTCTCACCAACATCTTCAAGAACTTCCAAATCAGCTTGAAACAATGCTTTATATTCAATTAAAAGCTCCAGGGCTCTGATTGTATTCTCTAAATCATCAATAAATGGGGTAATATTTGTCTTTTCAAGTGTTTCACTTGTACTCATCTGTCCATCAATACTTGTAACAGAATTTCTTAGACTAATAACATTATCTTTAAATAAAGCAATATTTAGGCTAATTTTTTCACTCATTCACTATTCCTCCTTGCTTCAATTTGGGAATTGACATTAGTCAAACTGGAACGGAAACCACTTATCGTAGATTCGACTGATTCCAAATTTGCCTGACATCTCCTAAGTTCTTCTTCGACACGAGTACGAGCATCTTCTGTTTGACTTAAAAAGTTTTTCGTGCCACTTTTTAAAGATTGGTGACTGTTATCAAATTTACTCTTTTCTGTTCCGTGCCATCTACCTTCATCAATAGTCAAATCGGTAATTTTCTTGTGAGAGTCTTCAATTGCCTCAATATAATTTTGTAAGGAGTTGGATGCTTTTTCTAACCTTCTTATTTTTCCTTCTAATTCTGTTTTTTTAGCCTCTTGTTGACTTATAGCAGTGGTTAACGTTCTTCTTTGACCATAATAATCATTAAGCGTAAACCTGCTCATCTCGCTCACTCCTTTTACTTTGGAATTTTAATTTTTACATGGTGATGATCCATTGCGAAATAACATTCATATGCTTCCGGTGATTTTTCATTCGACATAAACCGTTGTTTGAAAATATCTTGGTCGCCAAGTCGCATACTTAATAACCCTGCTAACGCCTGCCCTCTTACATATTTTGGAACTTGTTCAAAACTTTGCCCTAAATAACTGTATTCACTACAGATGATAAAGTGAATCCCGAGATTTCCAGCATTCATTAACATGGCTATTTCTTCATCATTGACCATACTATTCGCACAAAAGTCTTTAAAGTTAGCAATCATAATTAACCATTTCGGTTCATTCGTTTTATGTTCTGTTCGGTATTTTATTTCACTTAAGAGATCATTCTTTAACCCGGAAAATTGTTCGGCTTTCGATATATATGCATTGAGCGTTTCGCCTACTTCAGCTAACTTTTGATCAGACGTATCAAGCAACATCGTCCGGTATGATTCTGTTAGAAGCATCATATTTTTCGCCAAAGCTACTCGCATATTTTCTATACGATCTAATCGATCACCAATAGCAATTAAATGACCAAACTTCTCGAAATCAAAGGCTAATGGTTCAACTTCTTCAAAATCGAGTCCTAATGGTAATAAGCTTTGTTTAATTAACTGCTTCGTTCTTTTTCTTTCTTTAAATTTATTAAATTCGATGACTCCATCTGGCATCATCGGAATTTCTTCTGGTCGTTCTCCATCCCAGAAGCTATCCATTTCTTTTGCTTCTTTTTGGATTCCTTCAATGATTTGTAATGTATCTTCTCCCTTTGTTGGAAGGGCAGTTTGAAACACCGCCGGTTCTTCCAGCTTTATAAGACCACGACCTGGGAACTCTTCCACTTCTAATTCCGTACGCCCTACAATCGAACGCGTTTCTACATGATCGATTAAAAAGAGCGAAATTTGTGTTTTAATGTTGGATAATAACGGCATTCTGAGCACATTTTGACGACTACCACTGATGACTAAATGGATACCGATACTTGCCCCTTCTCTAGCGATCTGTGTTACTGCTTTTTCAAATGGCTCTACAAAGTCAGCCTCTCTGACAGCGTCATAATTATCAATAGCAATCACCATATGAGGGACGATATTCCTACTTGCTTTTTCATACATATCCATCGTAGCAACTCCAAATTCACTCAATAGTTGTTTTCGATGTTTTATTTCAGCCTCTAGCCGTCTGACCAATTTACCGATTTTCTCACTTTCATCAATAAGTATCGTATCTGCAACATGTGGTAAGTCTTTAAGTGGCAGAAGCCCATTCGTTCCAAAATCAAGCAAGTAGATATGCAGATTACTAGGATTTTGTACACGTGCGACATCCATAATTACAGTTTGAATAAATGTAGATTTACCATAACCAGGGCTAGAAAAGGCCGCTAAATGTCCTTCTTTTGTTAAAGGAATTTCGAGCATGCGCTGTGCCTGTTCATCTGGAAAATCAGCCATCCCGATAACGGCTTGTAATTTTTGCTTTTCTCCTTGCCAGTTACTCCGAAAATCTCTTTTACAAATATCTGTAACAAAGATCTGTTTTTCTAAAGGAGGTAACCATGGACTAGGAAGCTGTTCGATCTTTTGCTTTTCTGTATAATCATGAATATATTCAATAATCGCTTCGAGTTCTGTCTTTGTTTTTGAAATCTCTTCTTTTTTATCTAATCCACTTAAGTCTTTAGTTAAAATTTCATATTGTCCTAAATCATTGATCGCATAGACGGTTGTATCGACTAATTCCGGATCATCCTTATCCAATGTATAGTCCGCTCCACTCCATGCACTCTGGAACAGTTCATAGATTTCATTATTTCCTACTTGCAAATACGCACGACCCGGTAGAGTAATCTCAGCAGCATCTGGTGTTTTTAAGATTTCATTTGAATCACTTTCGTTTTGAACCTTTAATGCGAGTTTAAATTTCGAGTTGGACCATATTTGGTCATCGACAACCCCACTCGGTTTTTGAGTCGCTAAGATGAGGTGGATTCCAAGTGAACGGCCAATTCGAGCTGTTGAAACTAATTCCTTCATAAAGTCCGGTTGTTCCGCCTTTAATTCGGCAAATTCATCTGAAATTAAAAATAGATGTGGCATTGGTTCGGAAGCCTCTCCTTGTTTGAAAAGCTTCTGATACTGATTAATATGGTTTACATCATGTTCACCAAACAATCGTTGCCTCTTTTTTAATTCAGCTTTAATGGATGCAAGAGCCCGCATCGATTGTGCACCATCTAAGTTAGTTATTGCTCCAAGAGTGTGCGGCAAATCTTTAAATAAATTTGCCATTCCTCCACCCTTATAGTCAATTAATAAAAAGGCTACTTCATATGGATGGAAATTTACAGCTAAAGACAAGATATATGACTGGATAATTTCCGATTTACCAGACCCTGTTGTACCTGCAACGAGTCCGTGAGGTCCATGGGCTTTTTCATGTAAGTTTAAATAGACGATATCATCTTTTGCTCTTAAACCAAGTGGTACAGCAAGTGTTTTATACGTCTCATTTACTGCCCAATTCTTACTTAGGTTAAACTCTTCTACACGCTCCACCCCATACATTTCCAAAAACGTAACTGCTTCCGGGATAGAACTTTTTAAACTCTGTAAATGATTTAGTGGTGCAAGCGCACGGGATATTTCTTCTTTTACAAATTTTTTTGGAAAATGATCAGGGACAAACGCTTGGTTTACTAGCTCGCCTTCTTCAAGTAACACATTCCCACTTTTGGCATCCCGTATATCAATAACAGTTCCCACATGCTCAGGAAGAGATTGAAGTACATCCTGAACAAAAACAAGGGAGACTCCGAGTAGACTCGGATCTTCATTGAAAAATTCCATAATTGTGTGATCTAAAATAATTTTTTCATCGGTAATTAATACAACATAATGGGGTGTAAAAAATTGTTTCTCCCTTTGATTTTCTTTTTCTGTAAGAATCAGCTTACGTTCTTTTAAAATTTGATATAAAGAAGTAAGTACTTGGTCACGGGAACGCTCATGATAAACAAATCCACGAACATTTAATTCTTTTAAACGTGCATGCGACAACCAACGCACCCATTCCCATTCTTGTTTTTCCTCTTCTGGGAAAATAACAATGAATTGCAGTTCATGATAACTATGGAAAAAAGCTGTTTGCATTACCAGCAACTGAAGTTGTTCCAATACTAGTGAACGCTGCCCTATATAGCCTACAGGTCCTTTCATTAATGAAGTGGTTACGGGTACTGACTCAATTCCTTTAAATCTAGAATGAAGCTTGCGCGCTTCTTTTATAAGATCATCTTGCTCTTGTGTGAACTCTTCTTCCCTATATTCAATTTCAAAACTCGTATCGACATTTCCAAGACCAACTCGGTATTTTAAAAAGTCATGATGAAACATCGTTTTCTCATAGATACGTGCATTTACTTCTAACGCCATATCTTTTATTTGTTCAACACTTGGGTAGTGATAAAAAAGTGCATGTCGTTGATCTTCTGTTGTGTGAAATAACTCTTTCGTCTTATCTTTAAGGTACTTTTTATAACTTTTGTCTCTTTCCTTTATATCAATACGATATTGTTTGGCGTTTTTCACATAAGAAGTTACCGACAAAATGACTGTAGTCACGGTCATCGCTAACATCACAACGATATATATACCTCGAGGCTGAAATATTGAAACTAAAGCAAGTGCTGCAATCATCACGATAGGTGGAATGATTGTTCTCATCAATTGTTCACTCGGTTTGGAAGGCTTTGATGATGGTTTAGCAATAACCTTTTTCTCCTCAGGTTCACGATAAATAATCCTAGGGGACCGATGATAATCTGGATAATTGTCCTCATAAGCACTTTGCGATTTTTTTAAACCTATTAATTTAGTCACTAGTTTTTCAGGAGAGATAATTAGCTGGATTTCTCCTTCCCCGACAATCAGTTTTACACCGTCGAAGAAGATTTGATCACCAATCTCCAATTGGATGTCCTTGTCCACTTTTATAAAATTATGATATACATTTCCGTGATTTAGATATAACTGAAATAGACAGGTTAAATCATCTCTTGCCATGATGAAATCGACTTTTGTATCACGAATGGTGATATCATCATAATTATTTTTTCCAATTGTTAAACTAAGCTTTGAAGTACAATCAAAAACTTGTTTACTCTTCTCATCAATCTGAAGCAAATAGAGTTGCATCGTTTTACCTTCAATGAGTAACTCTAATTTTTCATTGATTTGAATTTGTTTTCCGTCTATTTCACAATTATTTCCGTTCCATTTGACTACGTAAGACTTGGTCAATGTAGCAAATGTAAGGTGATGAGACAAACTGCTTCCTATAGTAACTTCCTTTTCTTCCTCGTTTGGTAATATACTTTTATGTAATTGATCACAATAAGTGACTAGTAATTCAATTTGAGTCATCTCTTATTCTTCCTCCAAAAGATGTCAGCTTTACCTGCTACATGAACTAATCTTTCTCTTGCTCTTTTTTATCTTTTTCTATCTTATCTTTTTTACCTTCAGTCCCTACTTCTGTTTCACGTTCCTGATTCACTGTCTCTTCTTCATCACTATTTTCTTCCGTTTCGTCACCAAGCTCTTCGTCTTCAAATAACTCATATTCATCCTTATACTTTTCCAATTCATCACGTAAATTATTTACTTCTTCATCACGCTCTGTGCCCGATAACTCAGGGTCATTTTTAACTTGCTCCGTTTTCTGGATTAAACCATAAATGATTAAAGTAGGGTCATCTAAATACTTGGCAATGTCAATGGATTTTTCAAAATCTCCTAATCCGTTATAAATCCAATACAGTAAATAATATTGATCACTTTTTAAACTGACGTTTTTCATAATGGACTCTTTTTCTTTATCCGATAATTGCTCTACATTGATATAGGAATTAGCCAAGATATATTTAGCTTGATATGGTAACTTCTCCATATTTTCATGTTGTAATGTATGAATCACTTCACTATAATTATTTGCGAGATATTCATTATGTGCCTCTAGTATTCGCTCCTGGTACGGTATTCTTATAAATGTCGTATAAACTAGCAATGATACGAGTAAAACAGAAAAAGCTGTCATCCAAATAGCCATATGCTTAAAAAGCCGAAATCTTCTCTTTGGTACTAGCTGCATCGTATTTTCCATTCGCCGCTGTTCTTCAAAATAGCTCTGTTCCAAAAAGTCTAACATGCCCGCAACAGTATCTTTTTCAATTACTTTCTGCTCAAACTTCGTATCTGTAGCCCTTTCCAACGAACCGTTATATAGTTCGTCAAACGTATATTTTTTTGAAAAAAGAGCAATGGTCAAACATTTTAATTGCTTTAATACATCCTCTTCTGTCATTTCATATGGTTGTAATTGATTACGAATTCCACGATAAATAAGTAGTGGCATTAAGTTATTATCAAATACAAGATTATTAGGGTGAAGCAAGAATGTTACCCGACTTGATAAAAGGGAGTAGATCGTTGAAAGATTCATTAGTGCTCGTAATTTCTCATTTCGACTCTCATTTTTTAAATCTACAAATCTCTTTAACTCTTTTTTGACTGTAAAGGAAAATAAGTAAGCATCTTCTTTCTCCTCTACAGTAAGCGGAACGAAATAATTTGAACTTTTTGTAATTAATTTTAATTGGTCTTTATATTTAATTTGTGTTTGTGACTTTGGAATTTCTATCTTCCAGTTTTCTTCATTAACTGAAAATGTTAAATCTAACGGATCAATTTTTACTTCATTTTTATTCATGTCGTGCAACTCCTTAAAGATCCAAACTTTTAAACATTAATAGATTAAAGATGTATGCGTTCAAAAAGGAGGATAAAACGGGACGAATCGGCTAAAGTCGAAGTTCCCCTTTCGATGTGTCATTTTTACCCGGACTTTTTAAACTACCTTACAATACGATAAGAATATCGCCATCAGCAACAGGATAATCAAGTAAGTTGTCATCGTCAGCAAGAACCAGTTGTTTCGTCGGTACTTTTATGGCAAATCTTGATATCACTGGTAATGGAATATTTAACGTTTCCTGTAAGTTAAGCAATAGTTGTTTTACTGTTTGATGTTTCGGTACCCGAAGGTCATATGTTTCACCCATCCAATTGGTAAAGTCCAAAGTCACATTGATATGTGTTTCCCTTGCCACATTACTCACCCTTATTAAAAATTCCCTTAATTTATAGTAGTTGTTCAAAACTCCTATGTCTTGCCAGACACCGCATTATATGAGAGAACTTTTTGAACATCCTCTTATAATTCAAATTTTCTAAATAACATAATGACTCCACCACCGATTATACCTATGAAAGTAACTAGGCTGCCATAGACAACAAGTGATGTAAAGTTTGTCGACTGTTCATCCACTGGTTCACCTGCAAAAACGTTTGGTGATTGATAGTCTTCCGTAAATAATTCGGATTGAACGTCATAAAGCGAAGTGGTTTCTGGTATCTCTTCTAAGAAAATATGACTTTTTACTCCTTTGATCGCTTCTTCATTTTTTTCCTGTCTGTCATCAATCTTTTCCTTTGTTTCTGCATCAAATAAACTTGGAAAAGTTCGATCCAGTTCTGTTTCAACGATTTCTCCTTCATCGTCAGGATTTTTTAAAATTCGATCTGTCTTAATCTCCATCTTTCCTTTTTCAGGCCCCTTTTCATCTGCAAAAACGTGGAATGGAGCGAGAAAAAAAATAGAAAGAGAGAAAAGAAGCAAAAATTTAATTTGCTTCTGGCATATTCTCATCTTCCATCCCCTCTTTACTGTCAAGTCGTCGATTTACTACGAACAAATTAAGTACAAAGCCAGTTACAGCGATTAAAGCTAGTATTACTATAACAAGTAGTGAAATAGCTTTTCCTTCTAAAATATTAGTTAATAACGTTTCTATATACTGAAGTGGAGATATCTTCTGTAATGTTTCTACTAAATTTTTGTTTTCAAATCGAAAACCAAGTGATTTTGTTAACAATAAGTATAAGCTAAAAATTGTCATCAAGATAAACATTCCGACCATTTTTAACTGTCTTAATAAATAGGTCGCAATTAGTAAGAACGTTATGGTTAACAAGAGAATTAAACCGAGCCAAATATACATTTTTCCATCATCAAACTGCAATAAGAAAAATGAAAGAATTCCTATTACTAAACCTTCTATTAATCCAACGCCTGCGGTAACAGCAGTTATTGGCAAATTAGCGTGTAAAAGTTTACGTTCTTCTGTAAAGGCATCTGTTGTCATCCGTTTTTGATTAATAGTAGATATAACGTATGCCGTAAAGAGAGTTACGATTGACAAAATAATTACTAAGAAATAGGCTGTAAAATCTTCCCCCTCTGTAATGACACCATCATTTTTCGTTTGAACTGGATTTGCTAAAAAGCGATACAAATTCTCGTTTTGTCGGTCCCCAATTCGGCTATTTGCTAATACTTCACTAAAGTTCTCAGCATAACTAGCATCTTCTATCGCTTTTTCTGTCAATTTATTCGCTAAATCATCTGCATGTGTAATTAAATTAACACCACTCTTTTGAATGTTTCCTGCTTGTTCATCTATTGCATCAAATGTTTGATATACGTGATCAGCCGTACCGAAATTAGCTTTAGCTTGATCTACAAGGGACTGACTTGCCAGTAAGAGCGGTTGATATCCACTGTCTAAATTCATGACAGCTGATTGGACTTCTCGATCTTGATCAAGAACTGTCCTATTTTCATTAGTTAATTCGTTACTAGTATCACGCCACTGGGCTAACTCATCTAGTATTTTCCCAATTTCATTGTTTAAAGAATTAGCTTCTTCTTTTGTTAGGGCGATTTTTTGAACTAAATTGTCTGATTCCTCGCTATATTTTTCCAAATCATTTTTATAACTATTTATCGCTTTATCAATATCTTTTATTGAATCATCAACATCGTCCGTTATTTCTTGCATCACATCTTTTACAATATGATCCTTAATTAGATCTTTAATCTCTTTTTCATAAAATATATGATAAAGTGAATTTTCAGTCGCAAGCGTAACTAGCGGTTTTTCTTTTGGTAGAGATTCTAACTCTTTTTCAAAGTTTTGATGTTCCATATCAAACCCAAAATATAATTCATATAAAGAATACAGCTTATAATAACCGCTTATAAATTCTGCAACCTCATTAACGGCTTCCATTAAATCTTCTTCATTTAAATCTGCTAATAAAGAAGTTTGTACTTTTTGGTATAGATAGTTATTCGTTATTTCCTTGACCTCTTTTATTGGAGGTTCAGTTTCTTCACCTTCTCCAGCTTTGTCATCTTCCTCATTCTCTGAAGATCCTTCATCTTCTCCAGCTTTGTCCTCTTCCTCATTCTCTGGAGATCCTTCATCTAATCCTTCCCCTGCGTTATCTCCATTCGATGAATCATTATCTTTTTCCTCTGTTTCTATTGAATCATCTTCGTTTGAGACAGAATCATCCTCGTTGTCTGCTTTAGCACCTGGCTGTAGCGCCTCTTCACGTTCTCCCGTGTCGGTGCCGTTATCTTGGTCCTGCTGTTGTTCCTCTTGTTTGTTATCTTTATCTGATGGTGGAGCAGTGAATTTTTGATCAGTTTTATCCTCAACTTCTTCTGGAGCTTCATTCTCCTCTGGCTCTTCTTTTTCAATGCCTTCTTGGGAAACAGTCCACTCCCATTCCAATGGTGAGAAGATGTCTATCTCTTCTCTAAAGCCTTTCTTAAGTTTTAGTTCTAGACTTAGAGTAAGCTCTTGATTTGATGGCTTTATCTTGATACCAGTATCGGGATCATAGTTCCTGATCTGTCTCCCATTTAACTCAATCTGTTCTAAATCAAACCCTTTAGGTAATTTACTAAGGTATAAATAAACCTCACCTTTATCATAATCAGTTAAATTTATTTTATCTGATACGGTAATTCCAGATTCTAAACCTTCTTTTATTTTATCAATTTTATCTTTTATTGTTGTAAGCTCCTGATTTGAAGACCCCGCTCTATTTTTATAGTCAGCATTGTATTTATCAGTCACTTTAATGACTGTTAATAGATCACTTTCAGCCTGCTCATCTAAGCCAATCTTCTCAATTTCATTTACATCTAATGTTGGTAAGTTTTTAATTTCTTCACGGATATCAGTATGAACAATATCATCTAAACCTGTAAATAAATCATTTATCTTCATATTTACATGAGAGTCATCTTTAAAAGCATCCTCCAACTGCTTTCTAATCTGTTTTTCCAACTTAGTATGTATATCTTTATGCAGCTGATTTTGAAAATAGCTTATATTTTCATCCATTTGCCCAAAACGATGCTTTATTAAATTAGCGTTAGACATAATCGTTTTCGTTCTAGGCTCATTTTCTCCTACAAGTTGAAATTCACGATATACCTGTTCATTCGCTTTTTCTAATTCAGCAAGTCGGCTCATAACATCTTCATGTCCCAAACGGTTAACAAATTGTTCGAGAAACTCCCCAAATGTAGCTGCTATTTGACTTTCATCTTCCTTTATTTTAATTACACTATCAATTTCCTCAGAAAACTGTTGATTAACTTGAGCGTCTTCACTTAAACTCGATTCAAAACCACTTAAGACATCTTCCAATCCTTTATAACTTTCTTTAGAAACTTTTGTATAGTCTTGCACCGTTTTAAATTGATCGGTAAAATTCGATAAAGGATCATTGACTTGATGATTATAAATGCTTGTATATTCTTTTTCTTTATCAATAATTTCTTTAATATTATCTTGGGCTTCTTGTAAATTTCCAATAACACTTGCAAAATAAACGTCAATTAGTCGTCTGTTAAAGTCGTTTAAAATTTGTCCTGCTGTTTTTTCTGCTTCTGCTCGAACACTTTCGTGACCTGTAGCATTAATCTTATAATGTAATGAGACCGGTTCAGGTCGCTCCAAATGAATCGATAAAGAGCGGGCAGAAAAATCGTTTGGAATAATGATCATCATGTCATAGACTCCGCGTTCAAATCCACTCTCGGCAACTCCACGACTGACAACATACCAATCATGTCTATCATCTTTTACAACACTATTTGCAAATTGATCTCCAAACACAATTTTATCATCATTAAATGGCGCACCTTCATCTTCATTTACAAGCGCAATCGCCATTGGTCTTGCTCTTTCAACATGGTCAATTGAATTTTCATTAAATGCAAGGTAAGATAAACCAATCGATAAAATAAAAATAATCAGAAAAAAAACAATTCCTTGCCATCTGTATTTTTTCATTTACTACAACTCCATTAGAGATTATTTGTTGATATTTAAAAAGAATGTAAGGGAATAATGAGAGTATATCTTAGAAAACTTGGCTTATCGCCGAGCCTTTATGGCGAAAGCCAAAGTTGCACTTATGAAGTAAGAAAGTTTTATACTTTCTTAACCTTCAATAAAATTTCACGTAACAATAAGGAGTCACACAACTGACGTTATGTGACTCACACTGTATACAGAACATATGTGTCCCCTGTTGTTTATCTAAAGCCGAAATTTTTTGATAATGCCTGGTCTTGCTCTTGCATTGCATCAGCTGTTTTCGTGAGTTGGTCTTGGATTTCCATCATCAGCTGAGCGAAGTTTTGAACTTTTGGTTTTAAATCTTCAAATTGAGTGTCAAAACTTCTGAAAGCTTGACCCTCCCACTGTTGACTTAGCTCACCTTGCAAAGCTTCTAGTTTTCCAAGGATTTCTTGGATCATAGCCGAACTTTCTCCATACTGTTTTGCCTTATGAGTCAGTTCAGCTGGACTCATTTTTATTTGCCCTGACATAAAACTCATCTCCCTTTTTAAATATTAGGTAATTAGTCTTGTTTGAAAAACTACATTCCTACTTACCTTGAAAATGTATACTAAAAGACAATAAAATCAATGTCAATAGCTTTTACAAATTTTCTTAAAAATAATTCAAAAGTCATGCGATGTTATTCCTTAATATCGAGAGGATAATTGAATAATAAGCTTAATTACCTAATATTTAATAATAGATGCATTGAAAAAGAACCAATTAATTTCCGCTCCTAATTTACTAGCTTATTTTTTAAATTTTTCAACATCGCACCTATAAACTAATTTATATATATATGGTAAGATAATTCTTAAGGGAATTTTATTTGGAGGGGGAGCAATGAAACGTTATTTAACAGCGATTTTTATTGGAATCAGTATCATTTCAGTCATTATTAGTTTCAGCTTTAATGTAAGATGGAATGGCATTGTTGCATGGGGGTTAGCATTTATCTTCCTACTCTTCGCAGCATTTTTCACCAAATATATTCCAAATGAAAAAGAAGAATGTAAAAAAAGAACCGTTATACCAATTCTATTAATAATATTTGAAGTTTAGGAGAGATAAATTTTGAAATACTATGCCGCATTTTTAACAATGAAAGATAAAGAAAAAAGTCGAAAGTATCGCCCGGAGCATCTTGATTATTTAAAAGAATTAAGAGACCAAAAAAGAATTCTTCTTTATGGACGTCTAGTAGATGGAGCAGGTGGACTTATTATATATCAGGGAGATAGCCTGGAGGAAGTGACTGAGTGGGTTAAAGAAGATCCTTATGTAAAATTAGGTGCAAGAGGCTACGAAGTACATGAATGGGAGATGCAAACAGATTATACAATCAATTAATGTTAGAGCACTGAAAAGCAATGCTTTCAGTGCCCTTTTGCTTTTTGTATTGTTAAAAGAAGACACACTCCGTATTTTACTTTCTGCAGTTTGAAACTATTTAACGGTATTTTTTTCCCTCGTTTTTTAGTAACCTAATGATTAGCTCGTTTCGCCATCTTTTCCCGTTCATTTTTGTTTAAGATTTTTTTACGTAAACGAATTGAGTTAGGTGTTACTTCACAATATTCATCGTCATCGAGATATTGGATGGCCTCTTCAAGCGACATGTCTCGTGTTTTTCGAATAATCGAAGTTTGATCTTTATGAGCAGAACGAATATTCGTCAAATGCTTTTCACGTGTAATGTTTACCGTCAAGTCATTTTCTCGATTGTGTTCTCCGACGATCATCCCAGCATATACTTCCGTTCCGGGTTCAACAAAAATAGTTCCTCTGTCTTCCAAATGAAGAATTCCGTATGTGGATGCTTTTCCATTTTCTAAAGCAACGAGTACACCTTGTCGTCTGCCTCCTACAAATCCTTTTACTACCGGCTCATAATCACTGAATGTATGGTTTAAGATTCCATAACCTCTCGTTTGTGACATGAATTCGGTTGAATAACCTAATAGACCACGTGATGGCACTTTAAATATGAGGCGAACTTGTCCATTGCCATGATTGATCATGTCGAGCATTTCACCTTTCCGTTCCCCGATTGACTCCATCACTGACCCAGTGTATTCTTCGGGAACATCGATTTGAACACGCTCCATTGGCTCACACGTTTTACCATCAATCTCTTTTAAAATAACTTGTGGCTTTGAAATTTGCAATTCAAAGCCCTCCCGCCTCATATTCTCGATCAGAATAGATAAATGAAGTTCTCCACGTCCCGAAACTATCCAAGCATCTGGTGAACCAGTTGGATCGACACGTAAACTAACATCCGTTTCCAACTGTGTTTTTAAACGCTCTTCTATTTTTGCAGAGGTAATATATTTTCCTTCTTTTCCCGCAAACGGACTATTATTAACGAGAAAGGTCATCTGTAATGTTGGTTCATCAATATGGAGCGGTGGTAAAGCTTCTGGATGATCTACTGGACAAATGGTTTCCCCAATATTTATTTTATCCATTCCTGAAACGGCGACAACATCTCCTGCTTTTGCTTCATTGATTTCAATCCGTTTTAATCCGAGAAACCCAAATAATTTCGTCACACGAAACGTCTTCTTAGAACCATCTTGTTTCAAAACAATTACTTGGTCGCCGACTTTTATTTTTCCACGAGTAACTCGACCAATTCCAATCCGCCCCACATAATCGTTATAATCAAGTAACGTTACTTGTAACTGTAAAGGTTCTTCACTAGAATCAATTGGTGCCGGAACTTTATCTACGATCGTTTCAAAAATTGGTTCCATTGTCTCCGACTGCTCTTCCGACTCATAACTAGATGTGCCATGAAGTGCAGAAGCATAAAGTACGGAAAAATCAAGTTGCTCATCATTAGCCCCAAGTTCAACAAATAAATCAAAGACTTGATCAATTACTTCTTCTGGTCGTGCGTTAGGTCGATCGATTTTGTTTAAGACTACAATTGGTTTTAAATTTTGGTCCAATGCTTTTTTAAGAACGAAGCGAGTTTGCGGCATTGTTCCTTCATACGCATCAATGACTAAAATAACCCCGTCCACCATCTTCATTATCCGCTCAACTTCCCCACCAAAATCGGCGTGACCAGGTGTATCCAGGATATTAATCGTTTTATCTTTATAGTGAATCGCTGTATTTTTGGCTAAGATAGTGATACCCCGTTCTCTTTCAATATCACCCGAATCCATCGCCCGCGACTCTACTTGTTCATGTTCCTTAAATGTTCCCGAATATTTTAATAATTGATCAACTAATGTTGTTTTTCCATGATCAACATGGGCAATTATAGCAATATTCCGGATATCTTCTCTTAATTTCATACATGTACGCTCCTCATGAATTAAAAACTCTAAAGCGTTACTAGTATACCATATGAATGACTGTACCCCGAAATTATTTTTCCTTAATTAAAATAAATGATTGCGTTATTTATGGTGTGATGAATATCGTTCTACGTCCTCAACATACCCGACATCCTCATCACTATTGGGATACATTTCATTATAATTATCTCTGTCACCGTAAAAATCTGATGCAGTTTCTGAAGTCCCGTATCGACTTACTTCTTGCCAAGCATCCTCCGCATCATAGCCTACCTGTGTTTCATCTGTTTTTTCATCAGGGTTTATATTCGGGCCAATTACCTCTTCTTCCACTGGACGATTTCTGTTAAAAATCACATCATTATCTTCTGCGTGTTCCCGACATGTATCAGCTGTCGGAATAGCTTTTAGACGGTCATATGCGATGTCCATACTGCAAACACGGCATATACCATACGTACCTTCATCTATCGCATGAAGCGCTTCATTAATTGCTTCAAGTTCTCTTTCTGCATGTTCGTTTAGGGTGATGTCTTTTTCCCTTTCATACATTTCCGTTCCCATATCTCCAGGATGATTATCATAACTTGATAATTCCCCAACAGCATCCATAAATGAAGTTTCTAATCCAAAACGATCTTGCACTTGGCTGATCATTTCACTTTGTCTGGCTAACAATATTTCTTTAAATTCACTTATCTGCTCATTTGTCAGCATAAAAATCTCAACCTCCAATTATATAGATAAACAACAAGCATCTCTTTACTGTTGCGGAATTACGATCCTTTATATCCTATATACCAGTTATCATTACTTTTTAAACATTATTCCATATCCTTCCTCTAAGGTGCGTTAAACTCGCCTTCGTTCTTCTTTATACTATGTGTTGTAAGTAGAAAATGATTCTTTATTTCCGCATAAAATGTATGTTATTATGTGGGATAGATGGTAATTTCGTTTAATACTTTTTTTATGAAGGAGAAGATCACTTTGGCAAAAAAACAAACGATTGGTTTTATTGGTACAGGAGTTATGGGAAAAAGCATGGCACATCATCTAATGAAAGCCGGGTATCCATTACATGTGTATACACGAACAAAAGAAAAAGCGAATGAACTTGTTAAAGAAGGAGCTATTTGGGAGTCGACAGTTGCTGAATTGACGAGTGCATCTGATGTGATAATTACGATGATCGGCACACCAGCTGATGTAAAAGAAGTCTATTTTGGTAAAGCTGGAGTTATAGAAAACGCGAAACCAGGTACATACATTATTGATATGACAACATCAAAACCATCTCTTGCAATCGAAATATACGAAAAAGCAAAAGAGAAAGAGGTCTATGCATTAGACGCTCCCGTTTCTGGAGGAGATGTCGGCGCAAAAAACGCAAAACTTGCGATTATGGTCGGTGGTGACCAAAATGCTTTTGATAATATGTTACCAATCTTTAACATTATGGGAGAAAATATCATTTTACAAGGTGAGGCTGGTGCAGGACAACATACAAAGATGGTCAATCAAATCTCAATCGCTCCTACTATGATTGGTCTGTGTGAAGCGCTTATGTATGCAGAAAAGGCTGGACTAAACCCAGAGTCTGTTCTCGGATCTATTTCAACAGGTGCAGCTGGCAGCTGGTCTTTATCCAATTATGCTCCACGGATGATCAAAGGTGATTTCGCTCCAGGTTTTGCAATTAAACATTATATTAAAGATATGAAGATTGCGCTTGAATCTGCACAAGAAATGAATCTTACTACCCCCGGACTTTCTCTTGCGTTAGAGATGTATGAAGAGCTTGCAGAACGAGGGTGGGAAGAAAGTGGCATTCATGCTTTAATAAAATATTTTGAGTAATAAATTTATGTATCCCTTTTTGTCACTGTACTAAAAGACATAAGGTGACCATTTTAATGCTTCCAAGAAAAAACAGGCACATAACGGTATGCTTTGTGACCGTTATGTGCTTTTAGGATGAAAAGGGACACATAACGTCGTACTTTGTGACCATTATAAAAACGGGCACATAACGGTGCATTTTGTGACCATTATGGTGCTTCCAAGGCGAAAACAGGAATAAACCTGCATACCTTTTTAAGGTTTACCATTTTTCTTTTTCTTATCTATTTCTTCCTGAATAATAAATGCTAAGTCATCATTGCCAAATAATTGCAGGACTTGTTGCAGCACTGCTACAGAAATCTCTTCAGACTCTTCTTTAGAAACTGTTTCTGCCATTGCTTCAAGTAACAATTTATTTTCAAGCTGACTAGGGTAGGCCTTTTCATAAAGTACTTTAGCATCTAAATCATTATTAACACACCACTGGGCGAAAATTAAAACCATCATTTTTTCATCGTTTTGGTACTGCTCAATTATATTTTTATCCTTTTCGCTCATTTTCATTCGAATCACCTATTAGCGCGTGTTCAAAAAGGAGGATAAAAAGGACCAAGAAGTTCGAGGCGGCGCAGTTTCGAGCAGCGGAATGTATGCATTTAGATACATGAGTAGCGGAGAAACAAGCCAACGAAGAAATTCGCAGTGTCATTTTTACCGGACTTTTTGAACATCCTCTATTATTGTTCAATTTTTCTCAACATAAACACCCACATAAAAGATAAAGCTTGCTTCAACTGTCTGGATAAACCGTTAATATGATGATCTTTTACCTCTTTTTTGTAGACACCATAACTATCTAAAAGTTGAAAACCACTTTCTTTTGCTAGTTGCAAAAAATCCCATGGCATCATTGCATTAAGAATTACTTCTTTTCCATAGACTTTAGGGTAACCATGAGCTCTAGGTCCTGCTGTCGGTCCCAAAATTCCCGCACACATAATCCCATTGATTTTTAATATTCGTTTTATTTCCTTTAATGACTTTGCCGGGTTATCTGTCCACTCCAATACATTAATCACCATGATTCCATCATAATAATTATTCGAATAAGGTAACTGATTTACATCTCCTTGTTGAAATCTGATTCCTGTATCATTAAATCGCTGGTTTGCTAAATCAACCATCTTCTTAGAAATATCAATGCCAGTTGCATCATATCCTGACTTTTTTAATTTATATGTACCATATCCATCACCACAACCGATATCAATTATTTTAAGCCCTGGTTTAAAATGGTTTTGGATAAAGGGAATGATGTCTTTCCGACTTCCTAAATCCCACACATTTTTACTTCTTTCACTCCAAAATGAAGCTTGGTTATCCCACTCTTTCTGTGTTTGTTTTTGCCAATCAAAAGATTTCGTCACTTTCCCCTCTCCTTCTTATTTTCTCCTAAAATTTTAAAAGGACTTACCTCTGTTTGAGATAAGTCCTTTAACGTCTATGAATTATAGTGCAGAAACGTTAGCTGCTTGTGGTCCACGGTTTCCTTCGACGATTTCGAATTCTACGTCTTGGCCTTCTTCAAGCGTTTTAAAACCTTCAGATTGGATAGCTGAGAAATGAACGAATACATCGTCTCCGTCTTCACGCTCGATAAATCCGAAGCCTTTTTCTGCATTAAACCATTTAACTTTACCAGTCATCATGATGAATGACCTCCTTATACAAATATCGTGCAAAGTAATTGAATCAATACTTTTACACCACTTTGTTAAAGAGATCGTAAAGTATTATTTTAATCAATTGCCTTTTGCTATTAATAACTTTACCCTTTATCGCAATAAAATGCAAGTGAATAGCTAATTTTATTGAATTATTTTTTCGACATGAGCTTTTTCAACATAAATCTTTCAATTTCGACACAACCTAAGCACAATTATCTTTATTATGATGAGGTGCGTAACATTGATTGAATCTCTTGTAGTTTTTGTTCGTGCAATTATAGCCTTTTTTACATTGCTTATTTTCACAAGAATTTTAGGTAAACAACAAATTAGTCAATTATCTTTTTTTGATTATATAACAGGTATAACCATCGGTTCCATTGCGGCAACTTTGACCACAGATCTTACAAGTAGAGCATGGCCTCATTGGGTCGGACTTTTTGTCTGGGCATTTCTTGTTTTTGTATTGCAATGGGGAAATTTAAAAGGACGTACCATTGCTAAATATATTGACGGAGAACCAGAAATCGTTATTTTAAAAGGCAAAATCATGGAGGAGACATTAAAAAAGACGAGATATCGAGCGGCAGATTTATTAAAATTACTTCGTTCCAAAGATGTATTTGATATTAGCGAAGTTGAGTATGCAGTACTTGAAACAAATGGAGAATTATCTATTTTAAAAAAGTCAGAAGTTCAGCCGATAACTCCTAAAGATATTGGACTGTTAACTCCTTATAAAGGATTAAGCAAAGAATTAATATATGACGGAAAAGTAATGGAACGAAATTTAAACTATATCAATCGAGATAAGGAATGGTTACTTAATCAAATACGAGCCCATGGATACGGCTCTTTTGATGAGGTTTTTTTAGCACTTATAGATGAATCAAATAAGATGTTCATTGATGGATATCGGGATTCCATAGAAAAAGGCAGCGAAAAAAGACTAGAATAGGTGATTGAAATAAATAAAAGTGTACGAATTATAATTCCAATCCTTTTATTAGGAATATTTATTTTAGTAATGACAACTGGAGGAATTTTGAAAAAGCCGATGTCTGATGAAGATGACCTCATTTCCTTTATAGAAAAAACAGAAAAAGAAGTGTTACATCAAGATTGGGAAAAAGCTTCTATACACCTTGATGATGCAAAAAAGGCCTGGAAAAAAATAGTCAGACGTATTCAATTTAGTGCAGAAAGAGATGAGATTAATGAGCTTCATAAAACATTAGATAGAACAAAAGGATTCATTGAAGCAAAAGATAAAGGTGGGGCAATGGGGGAACTTGCCGAAGCACGTAACATATGGAAAGAGCTTGGAAGATGAATACTTTCTCCATTTAATTTTCTGCAAAATTTGAAGAGAGGTTTCATAATTTCTTAATTATTTTTAATGTAAGACGAAAGCCCTATTAGTGCGTGTTCAAAAAGGGAGGATAAAAAGGAGCAAGAAGTTCAAAGCGGCGCAGTTTCGAGCAGCGGAATGTATGCATTTAGATACATAAGTAGCGGAGAAACAAGCCAACGAAGAATTTCGTAGTGTCATTTTTACCGGAATTTTTGAACAACCTCTTTTAGTTTGAAGATTGATTTCGGATACATTTTTCTAACCTCCAACCATTTCATAACTTTTGCTCCGTCTCTTCCTATTTATCTTCATTATACCATCTGATCATATTTCAATGTATAGTCACTTACAAAAAGAAGTAACCTCCTTTCTGCCAATGGGTAGCGGATTATTTCCTGAGTTATTGAGACTCATTGGTCAACCGCTCCACAATCATAGTTACTGAAACTTGAGCAGTTGAGGTGCTTGACAACTATCACGAATTGAAAAAATATATATTGCTAAAATAAATTCGGTTCAAAATTATCCTAACATGTTGCTTAAGTTTTTAAATCGATCGGCCGAATGACCGCACGGACGGGACTCCCATCAGCACCTACCAATTTTAAAGGCAAAGCTATTAGTTCATAATATCCTGACTCTACCTTATTTAACAATAGATTTTCTAAAATATAAACTCCATTTTTATAGAGTGCATGGTGAGCACTTACTGACTTACTATCAACAGGGTCAACAGACGGAGCATCTGTACCAATTAAAAAGATACCTAACTCCTTTAAGTACGCTCCTACATCCGTGTCTAATACAGAAAATTCTTTAGGAAAACTAGCTGGGTCACGCTCTTTTTCCGTTTTAAGTAAAAGACGCTTAACTCCTCTTAAATCAAACGCTTCTAAAATAGATCTATCTATCATTTTGTGCTCTGTTACGTCAATTATTTTAACCGGTCCAATATAAATATTCGGATCTATTTGATGTATTTTTTCTCCATTATTATCAAAATGAAACGGCGCATCGACATGAGTCCCTGTATGAACGCTCGTCGTAAACTGACCAATATTTACAGAACCTGTTTGTTTTTTAGTATAACTTAGATCAAACTGATATGGGGTGTCTCCAGGCCAAACTGCAATGTCTTCCGTAAGCGGTTGTGTAATATCTATCCATTTTTTCTCCATCCTATCCCCTCACAATACCCAATGTATTTAAGAAAACAATCACAATTGTAATTGGAACAACCCATGTCATTAGTGCTCGCCACAGGGAATACATATTACCTGTTCCTTTCCCCCCTAATTGGTATTCTTCTTTTACAAGAGCTTTATCTGCTTTATGAATAATAAAAATCGCAATTAGCAAACTACCCAATGGTAACATGATATTACTAACTAAATAATCCGTTGCATCAAAAATACTTTTATTAAATATTTCCACCCCTGCCAATGTACTTGAAGAAAGAGCAGAAGGAATCGCAACGACCATTAATATCGCTCCCAATATCCAAGTTACTGTTTTACGTGAAAATTTACCGTTTGCAGTAAACGCTGCCACAATAATTTCATATAAGCTAAAAGATGACGTTAATATCGCAAATAAGAATAATAATAAAAACAAACTTAAAAAAATGGAACCAAAAGGCAGCTGGGCAAATGCAGCTGGGAGAACCATAAACAATAAGCCAGGTCCTTCAGCGGGTTCTAAACCGAAAGCAAATACAACCGGAAAGATTGCTAAGCCAGCTAATAGAGAGACAAATATATTCATCCCGACTACCGCTCCGGCAGAGGAAGTTAAACTAACATCACGTTTTAAATAAGAACTGTACGTAACCATGCAAGAAAATCCAACCGCTAAAGAAAAGAACGACTGTCCAAGAGCGTATAATAATGATTCAGCAGTAATATTTGAAAAGTCTGGTGCTAGAAAAAATCGGATACCTTCCATTGCTCCATCTAATGTCACAGAACGAATTACTAATATAATGAAAAAGATAAATAACAATGGCATCATATATTTATTCGCTTTTTCGATACCATTTTGGACTCCCATTGATATGACAAGAACATTAATAATTGTAAACAAAAGTAACCCGAACATCGTAATCCCTGGACTGCCTGCTACTGAGCCGAACAATGCTTCATAATTTGCGCCATCGGAAATTATTTTTCCTGGCAGACTCATCCCACTGTAAATTAGTACCCATCCACCGACAACACTATAAAATGTTAAAAGCAAAAAACAGCCCAACACTCCTAGTCTCCCTACCCAAACCCACATACTATCTGGAGCCAACTTTTTATAGGCACTAACCGCTTCTCTCGCCGCTCCTCTACCGATAATAAACTCAGAAACTAACATTGGTAGACCTATGACTAGCGTGAAGATGACAAAGATAAGGAAAAATGCTCCCCCTCCACTCATTCCTGTGACATAAGGAAGCTTCCAAATTGCTCCAAGTCCTATTGCTGCTCCAGCCGAAGCTAGGATAAATCCTAATTTGGATGTCCACTGATCCTTTTTTTCTTCCATCCCAATCCCTCCATTTTCATCTCTTATAACGTTGTTCGTAAATCCCATAATTCTGGAAAAAAACGATGTTCTAAAACTTCTTTTAAATAGTTGACACCAGTTGACCCTCCTGTCCCTATTTTAAATCCGATAATTCGTTCTACTGTTTTCATATGTCGAAAACGCCATTGTTGCAACCAATCTTCTATATCAACTAATTTTTCAGCTAACTCATATAAATCCCAGTACTTATCCACATTTTTGTATACTTTTTCCCAGGCAGCTTTTACAGTCGGATCCCCACGATATACGACAGAGTAATCTCGGGACAATAGTTCTTGATTAATTGGAAAACCTGCACTCGCTAAAGCTTTAATAGATACATCATAAATACTCGGTGCTTTATACGCTTCCATAAGAGCGTTATAAATTGCGGGGTCATTTTCGTAAATTTTTAATATATGTTTTGATTTATATCCAAGTGCAAATTCGATTAACCGGTATTGATAAGATTGAAACCCGGAAGCTTTTCCTAATCTATCCCGAAACTCCAAATATTCAGCTGGGGTAAGTGTGGCTAAAACATCCCATGCTTGGATAATTTGTGTTTGTATTCGTGAAACACGTGCCAACATTTTAAATGCATTAGATAGTTTCCCCGCGGCGATAGAGTCAATCGCTGATGTTAACTCATGAAGAATTAATTTCATCCATAATTCACTCACTTGATGAATAATAATAAATAACATTTCATCATGGTGACCAGATAGACGATGCTGACTAGTTAAAACTGTATCCAAATGTAAATAGTCGCTATATGTCATGTCATCTTTGAAATCAGTATGAATTCCTTTCTCATTCTGCAAATTTTTATATAAGTCAGAAATGGACTTAGACACGTTTATCCCTCCCGAAACATATTAAGCGATCACATTCCGTTCATTTTTAAATTGTTTATATGTCTCTTTCTCCATAATGCTTTTTAAAACTTGCACCGCTTCCCAAACTTCTGTAAATGTACTATAAAGAGCTACTGGTGCAAGGCGTATTCCATTTGGTCCTCTATAATCTGGAATAACATGTTGTTTTTTTAGCGCTTTACAAATTCGTGCCGCTTCCTCATGTTCCAAAAAGATATGTGCTCCTCTATTTTTCGGGTTCGTCGGAGTTCGATTAGTAAAAGCATATTTCTTAAGTTCTTGGTTAATGAGCTTTAATAAAAATTCTGTTAACAGTAACGATTTTTTTCGGATTTGCTTCATTCCAACTTCTTGAAACATCGATAAAGAACCAAGTAAAGGTGCAGCACTTAACAATTGAGGCGTTCCTGTTTGATATGCGCCTGCATGTTCAGCCGGTGTCATCTTATGTTCTAAATCAAATTGTTTTTCTTTTTTAGACCCAAACCACCCGGCTAATCCTGGAGATTTACCAAAATGTTTTTTGTTTACATAAAGTCCTCCTACAGAACCAGGACCTCCATTTAAATGTTTATATGTACACCAAAAGGCAAAATCTACTCCCCAGTTACTTAATTCATGTTCCACCGAACCAATAGAATGGCATAAATCAAACGCAACAAGAATTCCATGTTTATGAGCTTCCTTTGTTATATATTCCATATCAAGCACTTGCCCACTTCTATATAAAACTCCACTTAATACTACCATCGCTACTTCATCTGAAAATGTCTCCATAATATCTTCTTCATTAAGCAAGTGTCCATCTCTACTCTCTACACGAATTAAATGATCCTTCGGTTCCAATCCACGAGCCATCAGATTAGATTTTACTGCATAAATATCTGTTGGAAAATTTAATCCATCGATTACTATTTTATTTCTGTACGAGTTTGGTTTGTAAAAAGTTGTTAAAATTTGATGAAGGTTGATTGTTGTAGAACCGGTTGCAATTACTTCTTCTGCTTCAGCACCCAATAAAGAAGCCGTCATTTCCCCCAATCGTTCAGATAAATAAAACCAAGGTTCATCCCCTTCCGTCCATCCATCTATTCCAAATCGCTTCCACGATTCAAGCATACGTAGAAGCGCTTCCTCTGAACGCTTTGACAGAAGACCTAAAGAGTTTCCATCAAAATAGATGCTATTCTTTGGAAAGTAAAATTCTTGTCGATACTTTTTCAGTTCATCTTGTTCATCCAGTTTTTCAGCTGTACTCCTAGTAAGAGGAAAGTCATTAAGCATATTAAAACCTCCTTATTTAGATTATTATTATATACAATATACATAACCAGGTTAAAAGAGTAAATAGCCAATCTTATTGGTAAAAATAAATACTGGAGTCAAGTTGCAATTTTTGATACAATTGATTATTGCAAGAGTATAAAAAGCATATAAAACCTCCAATTTTTGTATCTTGTAAATATAAAAAACAGGTGGTAATAGTAATGGAAAAAGAAAAATATCAAGTATTACTCTACTACAAATTTGTTCCTATCGACGATCATGAACAATTTGCAACGGAGCATTTAGAGTTTTGTAAAAACCTTGGTTTAAAAGGTCGTATTTTAGTTTCTCATAACGGGATAAACGGCACTGTTTCAGGAACTGTTGAGCAAACAAATGCTTATATGGAAAAAATGCATGCAGATCCACGTTTTGAAGATATATTTTTCAAAATTGATGAACATGACGGTCATGCGTTCAAAAAAATGCATGTTCGTCCAAGAAAAGAACTTGTAACGTTACGTTTAGAAGAACCTGTTGATCCAAATGAATTAACAGGAGAATATTTAAAACCAAATGAGTTTTATGAAGCGATGCAAGATGAAAATACAGTTATCTTAGATACTAGAAATGATTATGAATATGATGTAGGTCATTTCCGTGGCGCAATTCGCCCAGATATTCATAGCTTTAGAGAATTACCAGATTGGGTGAAGGAAAATAAACATTTACTTGAAGGCAAACGCGTATTAACCTATTGTACAGGCGGTATTCGTTGTGAAAAGTTCACTGGCTGGTTAATGAAAGAAGGAATTGAAGATGTCGCTCAACTAGAGGGCGGTATCGTCACCTATGGAAAAGATCCAGAAGTACAAGGTAAATTATGGGATGGCTTATGTTATGTGTTTGATAACCGACTAACTGTACCAATTAATCGTACGGAACATGTTGTTGTCGGAAAAGATCATTTTGATGGGAAACCGTGTGAGCGATATGTTAACTGTGCTGATCCAGTATGTAATAAACAAATTTTATGCTCCGAGGAAAATGAACATAAATATTTACGTGGATGTACAGACGCTTGCAGAAGAAGTCCAAACAACCTGTATGTAAAAGAGCACGGATTAACAAAAGAAGAAGTGGAAGAACGTTTAAAGGCAATTGAACAAGAAAAACAAGAAGTTTAAGCAGGGGACGACCTTTGGAAAGGGTCGTCTTTTTTGCAAAGGAGAGGATGAAAATGAGTAACATTATTTTATTTGATGGAGAGTGTCATTTCTGTAACTGGAATGTCCGGTTCATCATAAAAAGAGATCCTAAAGGCATATTCAGATTTGCATCCCAACAAAGTGAAATTGGAAAAGATTTATTAGAAACGTATCATATCCCTAAAAATGTAAACAGTTTAGTGTTAATTGAAAATGATCGCTTTTACACGAAATCAACAGCGGCGCTTAGAATTAGTAAAAAACTGAAATTTTTATGGAAATGTGTTTATATTTTCATCCTTGTCCCTAGACCAATTCGTGACTTTATTTATCAGATCATAGCAGCCAACCGATATAAATGGTTTGGAAAAAAAGATACATGCCCAATTCCATCTCCCGAAATAAAGAAAAGGTTTCTGTAAAAAAACTCTTTTCATCAGTTTGTTTTGCTTTTATTTTTGTAGTTGAAGGAAACTGTGACGTATTTAGCTGGGTCGTTTCTCGCTGTACCCTTTGTGACCTCTAGATCGTATAAAGAATATTTATGCTAGTATGCCCATCAGAGCAGGGATTCATGAAAAACGGGGCACATAGTAAACCTTTTTGAGCCCGACAGATTAGGAATTCATGAAAAACGGGCACATAGTGAACCTTTATGTGCCCATCAGAACAGAAGTCCATTGTAACTCATTTATTATGTAACAGTTTATGGATTTTGACACACCCTAGATTTTTTCAATGGGAGTATCCAAGTACAGTCCAAAACTTTATGGAAAACATCCTTACACAAAAAAGCAAAACACCAAAGTTCTGCTAAATTTTGTTATTATCTGCAAGTATTTTCTCTATTTTTGTTGCCATAATATCTATTGCCACATGATTTTGTCCACCTTCCGGAATGATAATATCCGCATATCGCTTTGTGGGCTCTACAAATTGTAAGTGAGCTGGTCTTACATCGTTAATATATTGATTAATTACCGAATCAAGTGATCGACCACGTTCCTTTATATCTCGTAGCAATCTCCTGATAATTCTTAAGTCAGAGTCTGTATCAACAAATACTTTAATATCCATTAATTCAACTAGGCGCGGATCTTCCAAAATGAGAATTCCCTCTACAATAATGACTTGTTTCGGTTCTACCGTTATCACTTTATCTGAGCGGGTATGAAGTTTGTAATCGTAAACTGGTTTCCCTATTGGTTTAAGATCAATTAAATCTTTTAAATGCTGGATGAGTAAATCATTATCAAACGCTAGAGGATGATCGTAATTCGTCTTTAGTCTTTCTTCAAAGGACAGATCGCTTTGATCTTTATAATAAAAATCTTGCTCGATGACAAGAATAGTTTTATCACGGAATTTTTTGCAAATTGAACGAGTTACTGAAGTTTTTCCACTGCCACTGCCTCCTGCAACTCCGATAACAACTGGTTTTTTTAAAGACATATTTTCGCTCCCCTGTTCCTTCATTTTTCTCTTACTAAATCATACAGGATTAGACATAAATTTGCTAAATATATATGAGGACAGATTTATTTCTGTTTTTATCCCTACACATATATGTGTTGTTTATAAAACATAAATTTGTTACTATATAGATAGGTTAATATATCTTGGATAGAGAATGGAGAAACCGCAAACACTTACACCATCGAGTGCAAGTACGTTTTGTGGTTTTTTTATTGGTTTATGAGAAATGATAAGTATAGGAATCAATATAAAGTCAATGTTACAAATACACGATTGGAGAGATAAAAATGTCATTATTTTCAAGTCATTATCGAAATGATCGGTTTAAACAAATGAAACAAGAAAAATTAGACGTGCTAGTAATCGGAGGCGGTATCACCGGAGCAGGGATTTCATTAGATGCCGTAACAAGAGGATTAAAAACCGCAGTTGTTGAAATGCAAGATTTTGCCTCTGGTACTTCCAGTCGCTCTACTAAATTGGTTCACGGTGGCTTACGCTACTTACAACAACTTCAAGTTAAATTAGTTGCTGAAGTCGGAAAGGAACGAGCGATTGTATATGAAAATGCTCCACATATTACAACACCCGAATGGATGATGTTGCCATTTTATAAAAATGGCACATTTGGCCCCCTTACAACAAATATCGGATTACGGGTCTATGATTTCCTTGCTGGGGTAAAGAAAAGTGAACGTCGTAAAATGTTTAATTCTAAAGAGGCGATACAAAAAGAACCGCTTATAAAGAGGGAAGGTTTAAAAGGCGCCGGCTATTATGTTGAATATAAAACAGATGATGCTCGTCTAACTATTGAAGTATTGAAAAAAGCAATTGAACGTGGCGCCCATGCAATGAATTATGCTAAAGCAGTTGATTTGATTTATAATGCATCAGGTAAAGTTTGTGGCGCTAAAGTAAAAGATATGATTAGTGGGGAAATACATGAAATTTATGCAAAAAAAGTAATCAGTGCCAGTGGCCCGTGGATTGATGATTTACGAGAGATGGATCATTCTAAAGAAGGCAAAACGTTACACTTATCTAAAGGGGTCCACCTTGTCTTTTCTAAGAAAGTCTTCCCACTTAAACAAGCTATTTACTTTGATAGTCCGGACGGCAGAATGATTTTTGCAATTCCGCGTGACGATAAGACTTATGTAGGAACGACAGATACGTATTATGAGGGTAATATTGAAAACATCACCGCTACAACTGAAGACCGGGATTATATCTTAGACGCCATCCAATTCATATTTCCGTCATTAAATATTCAAGCTGATGATGTTGAATCAAGCTGGGCGGGAGTAAGGGCTTTATTCTCAGACGGAGATAGTGAAAAACCGGGTGAAATTTCACGTAAGGAAGAAATTTTCATTTCTGAATCAGGTCTTATTTCTATCGCTGGCGGCAAGCTAACAGGCTATCGTAAAATGGCAGAAGAAGCTGTTAATACTGTAGTAGAACAATTAAAAGAAGAAGATGGCATTCTTTATTCAAGTTCCGTGACAAAACATTTACCTTTATCCGGTGGGAACGTCGGTGGTTCAAAAGGGTTTGAATATTCTAAAAAACAAAAACTAACAGAAGGAAAGGCTTTAGGAATTCCGGAAACTATCGTTCGAAAACTAATTAATATGTATGGAGGAAATGTGGATACACTCTTTTCTATTTACCAAGAAAATATAGAAAAAGCTAAACAGGAACAGATTGATCCATTTGTTTTGGCAGAGCTGATATATAGTATCGATTATGAACTAACTTTTATGCCTGTAGATTTCTTTATTCGCCGCACAAGTGCCTTATTCTTTGATATTAATTGGGTGATGGACAATAAAACTCCTGTTATAAATTATATGGCTAAATCATTACGATGGAATGTAGACCAGAAAAAAGAGTACAGTGAAGAGTTAGAGAGGGCTTTACATGAAGCTGCTATTTAATTTAAAGTCAAATACCACCAAAGAGGCTTCTATTCGATTAGTAAATAGCAGCCTCTTCTTTAAGAGGATGTTCAAAAAGTCCGGTAAAAATGACACTACGAATTTCTTCATTGGCTTGTTTCTCCGATACTCATGTATCTAAATGCATACATTTCGCTGCTCGAAACTTCGCCGCCTCGAACTTCTTGGTTCTTTTTAACCTCCCTTTTGAACACGCACTTTAATTAATAATGTTTTTTGATCAAATTCAGTTACAATCGCATTTAGATCAAAATGTTATAATAATTTCGAGAATAACATTTTCTACGTTTTCCCATATAACTATTTATCTCTCCCACCTCTTCCTAAAAGTAAAACCGTCTCTTCTGTATCGTGCACGATTTTCCTTGCTGCTTCTTTTAGTTAGGTTGGATTCATAATTACTTATTACAAATGAAGATATTTTTGTTAAAAGTTAGAGTGAAAAGTCATTAAAAAAGAAGAATTACCAAGTATTTTAGTACATTATATCTACAGGGATAAAAAAAACACTATTAAAGAGATTCTAATTCTTTTCCAAATAAAAAACAGACCCTCATAAGGATCTGTTTTTATCTTAATATGCACGTGCCCAATACACCATTTCGTTTGCTTCTTTCCCACAGCAAAAGCATTTGTCATCAATTTTTTCTTGTTCAAATAGAATACATCTAGAGGTCACTTGTAATTCCTCTTTTACTTTTTCCTCACATGCATCGTTTCCGCACCACATCGCTCTCATAAAACCTGGATTTGCTTCAAGTGCTTTTTCCATTTCTTCCATACTTTTAACGTCTGTCGTTTTTTTATTTCGGTGTGCTAATGCTTGATCATAAAGATTTTGTTGGATTTCATCTAAAAGAGCTGGTAGACGTTCTTCTAATTGATCCATGGAAACGAATTCTTTTTCATTTGTGTCACGACGAACGAGTACAACTTGATTTTTCTCGATATCCTTTGGTCCAATTTCAATTCGAACAGGATAACCTTTCATCTCACATTCATTGAATTTCCAACCAGGCATTTTATCACTAGCATCGATATCCACACGAACAATATCAGCTAACTTATCACGTAAATTATACGCCTTATCCAAAACACCCTCTTTATGTTGAGCAATTGGTACAATCATTGCTTGGGTTGGTGCGATACGAGGTGGCACAACTAACCCACGATTATCTCCATGTACCATGATGAGTGCGCCCATGATACGTGTTGATAGACCCCAGGATGTTTGATGAACATACTGGCTTTTTCCTTCTTTATCTAAATACGTAATGTCAAAGGCTTCTGCAAAACCGGAACCAAAATTATGTGATGTACCTGCTTGTAATGCTTTTCCGTCATGCATCATACACTCAATCGTAATCGTATATTCAGCACCAGCAAACTTCTCCATTTCTGTCTTTCGCCCTTTAATTACAGGGATTGCTAAATAGTTTTCCGCAATATCTGCATATACATCAAGCATTTGAGCTGTTTCTTTTGCCGCTTCTTCGTTTGTCGCATGTGCGGTGTGCCCTTCTTGCCAATGGAACTCCGATGATCTAAGGAATGGCCTCGTTGTTTTTTCCCAACGTACCACATTCGCCCATTGGTTATATAATTTTGGTAAATCCCGATACGAATGAATATTCTCCGAGTAGTAATCACAGAAAAGCACCTCAGATGTTGGTCGAATTGCGAGCCTTTCAGCAAGTTCTTCATCTCCACCATGCGTTACCCAAGCTACCTCGGGAGCAAACCCTTCCACATGATCTTTTTCTTTTTGCAGGAGACTTTCAGGAATAAATAGTGGAAAAGCTACATTTGAATGACCTGTCTCTTTAATTTTCCAGTCTAATGCATCACGGACGTTTTCCCAAATTGCAAAACCATATGGCTTCATGATCATCGTCCCGCGAACCATTCCGTAATCCACTAATTCCGCTTGTTTTACAACATCGGTATACCACTGTGCGAAATCTTCTTCCATCGCAGTTATTTTTTCGACGAATTGTTTGTTTTTACCCATTACGAACACCTCACGTGTAATTAATTATTCTCAAAAACGCATAAAAATATCCTCGTTATCCGATAAGGGACCGAGGTTTGGTGGTACCACCCTTGTTTACATTTAAAATTCACAAATATACACTCTTCAAGATAACGGTTTTAAACCGTGCATATCTTATGTAATCCAATGATTCATTAGATCCGTTCGATAGCAAACTCGGGTAGGCAGGTTCTAACTTACATCTTTGGAAATTCCCATCCCCATTTCCTTTCTGAAAAAGATTATAAGTTATACTATTCCTCTTCATCGTTTTATGACTATATATAATGTTAATATATATGTTGAATTTCATAAAGTCAAGCAGGTAAAAAAGAAAGCGTCAAAGAACTAACTTTGACGTTAACCATAAGCATTTTCTTGTTTAATTTTCTCCAAATGTTTTACGGTTGGCGTTAAATTGACCAAAAAGTATGCCCAAGCCTTTCGATATAATGCTTTGGATAAAGTGCCTCACGATCTATCCGTTTAACATACGGCATTAAGTAAGTGTCAATAATTTCATTGATACCGACTTGTTCGCCTGCTTTATCGTTCATTGTCACCACCACCTACTTTTTTCAATCGTTATTCTTTCCTAACGACAAAATCCAAACCTTATACGTTTGATAAAACGCTTAGATGGCTGGCTTGATAAATCGCTCTTACTTGAAAAATAGCAACCAAACTAGATCAAAACAATTGTTTTATCTTTAAGATAATCTAAAAAGGTGGAAAATTGTGAGTATTTCCACGCTTCTTTAAATCTAAGAGAAAGGAAAAAAACGGATTCAAATTCGCTTAAAGTCAGCTATCCTGAACCCGTTTTAGATAATCATTCATTTTTTGTTTTTTTTTGGATTTTGATAAATTCCAAATAAAGAATTAAAAAAACAATAGGGGTAATTATAAAGAAAGTAATAACATAGGTGTATATTTTCTCCTTATCAGTAATGTACATACTCGTATAATACGCAACTGAAATTAAAATAATTAGATAAATAATGTATCTTAAATACTTCATTTTAAATTAAACTCCTCACTTTGTTATATCAATCCACCCATTATTTCTATACCAATCTTTGGAATCTATAACCCTAGCTAGGGCTACACCAACATCTAAATAATCTAAGGGCAACATAAATAGCACTAGAAATTACTGTTACTATAGCTACCCCTCTAACTGACTTTATTTTTAATTTTTTCGCTTGAGCAGTAGCTACCCTAGATAAATTCTTTGCGACTACTTTCTTGCCTTTCTTTTTAATATAGCTTTTAAGTGCACTAACACCGCCACCAACAACCCCACTAATCGCTACATTAAATACGGCTCCAGCAAGATTAACACCAACTCTTATTTTACCCTTTTCCTTTTAGCTACGTATGCTTTATTTGAACCAAAAATCAACTTTTTCGTCCTGGAAAGAAGTGCTATTTCTTCAGATTCGAGTTTTTCTACATAAGCTTCTTCTAGGTTTTCCTGAGTAGCCTCTAAATCATTAAATGTTTCAGAATCGCTATCAAAAATATCAATAAGTGCTTCCTCTAACAATTCAACTTCTTCCGTACCAGAAGTTGCTGCTACTTATTCAATAACTTGTAGAAATTCATCCTTTTCCTCTTTGTCCATTTTTGCTATGTCTAAATCATTAACAGCAGCCTCAAAATCAAAATTCTCATCCAAAATCTCAGTATTAAATTTACCAGCATTTTCATCCGTATTTATTCCAAATTCTTCAAGTTCATCTTCACTCATTTTTTCTAAGTCATCAAAAGTAAGATCTTCTAAAGGTAATTCATCATTAAAAAATCCCTCTTCAAAATCATCAAAAGAAGTTAATGCATCACCCCTAACTAATAGCTAGCGGTTCTGTAATAGTTGAAACTAAAAAAATAATAGCATGAATTATATATTAACTAAAAACTATTGGCTACACTATTTTTACGACAATGTTCGACATAGTGATAATTATCTCTTTCACTTAGTTCTATATGCCATGCGTCGATTCTTGTATTATAATTAAAACCATTAAAGGAGTTTTTTTGGTGGAACAAGTTGCAATGTTTGCAGTATTGATTGCTATGACTTCTTTATTCTTAGCGGTCGGAACTCTTATAGTTAGTTTACTTAAGTCTGGATTGAAAGTAGGATTTTCTTTAAATCAAAATTAAGTAAAATATCACTTGGATTAATGGGAGTTTATGCAGTTTGTATTACAACATTTTTAGTGTTAGTAAATTAGTTTTAAATACAGTTACCATTGGGTTACAAGTTACATGGTTTTTCTCTATTATTCAAAAGCAATTAATGCGTATAAATGGTTAGTCCCCAAAAAGGAAGTTTTCTAAAAAGGGGAATTCAAAAAACACAATATATAGTAACTATTTTACTGTTTCAATACCATATATAGTATAAAAAATGAATGAATGACCTTTTTGGGAGTGAACCGTATAAATTAGTTTTCAAAAAGAATCCATTTTGACCATTTTCTTTTATCAATGCGGATTCTTTTTTGATTTTATAATATTAACTACCGATTTATAGCAAAAACGACATGCTCCACCCCGCCCAAAGTGTGGTTACTGTTGCAAATTTATACAAGCACGGCTCAAAATAACAGTTATTTTTCGATCTACCAATGCATGAGCATCTAACCAAAAAACTGCTTGAATTGATCAACATAATCAATTCAAGCAGTTGTATTATAAATCTACAGTTGTAACACGATCGAATCCTTCCATAGATCGGATTTGAGCCAATTCATCTTTTGTTAAAGGGCGATCAATCGTAAGCATCATAATCGCATTTCCACCAATATGTTTACGTCCAACTTGCATTGTAGCAATATTTACATCATTTTCTGCAAGTAAGTTACCGACACGACCGATTGCACCAGGCTGGTCAACATGGTGAACGAACACTAAGTGACCTTCAGGAATAACGTCCATACTGTAATCATCCACTTTTACAATACGTGCGCCTAGACCATTTAATAATGTTCCAGATACTCTTTGTTTTTTGGATTTTGTAATTATTTCAACTGTAATTAAATTTGTAAAACCTCGAGCTGCGGATGTTTTCTTTTCATGTACCGTAATGCCTTTTCGTTCAGCTAGATAAGAAGCATTCACATTGTTAACATGTGTTCCTAAATAGCGACTTAATAAACCCTTTAATGTGTTCTGAGTAAGTGGGGCAATTTCGAGTGCTGTTAAATCTCCGGCATAATTAATGTTAATTTCTTCAATAGCTTCTTCTGCAAGATGAGCTAAAAACAGACCCAGCTTTTCAGACAAGTAAAAATATGGTTCAATTTTACGCATTACTTCTCTTGGTACAGAAGGTATATTAACCGGGTTCCTTGCAAGCCCGCCAGACAGAATACGTACTACGTCATGACTGACATCAATGGCAACATTTTCTTGCGCCTCAATCGTGCTAGCTCCTAGATGAGGAGTTGCAATTACTTCATTTAATTCAAGCACTTTATGGTCAATGGCAGGCTCTTCTTCAAAAACGTCAAGTGCCGCACCAGCTACTTTTCCATTAACGATTGCTTCATAAAGATCATCTTCATTAATAATACCGCCTCGTGCACAGTTTATGACACGAACACCGTCTTTCATTTTTGCAAAGGCTTCTTTATTAATAATATGGCGTGTTTCTTTTAGGAGCGGTGTATGAACAGTTATAAAGTCTCCAGCTTCTAACACCTCGTCCAATGTACCGTAACCAATTCCCATAGCTTCCGCTTTTTCTTTTGAAAAGAACGGATCATAGGCAATAACATTCATTCTTTGACCTTTTGCGCGCCGTGCAACCTCTGCCCCAATTCTTCCAAGTCCAACAATTCCAAGTGTTTTATCACGTAATTCGATACCGACATGCGATTTACGATCCCACTTTTTGTTTTTGATGGACATATATGCTTGTGGAATATTTCTCGCTAATGCCATAATCATTGCCATCGTATGCTCTGCAGCAGAGTTTGTATTTCCATCTGGTGCATTTACGACGATAATCCCATTTTCTGTCGCAGCGTCTAGATCAATGTTATCGACGCCCACACCAGCTCGACCAATCACCTTTAAGTTATGTCCTTTTTCAATCACTTCGCGAGTTACTTGTGTTTGACTGCGAACTAATAAACCATCGAAATTACCAATCTTATTTAGTAGTTCTTCCGGTGAAAGACCTGTATCAATTTCTACTTCGATGTTGTCAGCTTCTCGTAATGGAAAAATACCATCCTCACTTAGTGGATCACTAATTAATATTTTAAAAGCCATTTTTCTCCTCCTCATTCCTCTGGGGTCTAAATATAGTTTAAGCCGTTTTGGCGAAATATGCATATGCTGTTGGGTTACCCCTTGCCCACACTTGATAACTTGTCTAAGCTTTTTTTATCAATTTCAAACATACTAAATACTTTCTACATATCAACTGGTTTCAATATCCCCTATGAGTTTAGAATCCGTAATGGTTCATCTTGATGCACAGCTCCTTTTATAATGGTAAATCATTAATAAAAATAAAAAAACTTTCCACCCCTAAATATGTAAGGGGCGAAAAGGTATTTTTCCGCGGTACCACCCTTGTTCACTGCAAAAATAAACAGTCTTCGTTGGTTACGTGTTTAACGCACACATACGTACGAATCTACTCACGTTCAATTCGTCTATTCAGTAAGGGCTATTTATTATCTTAAGCACTAGTTTCCACCAACCACTAGCTCTCTAACTGTCTTAAAAATAATAAACGTATCTTCTTCATTATAATTTTAATATTGTTAATTTACCTCTTTATCATAGCAAATTAGCTTCAATTGTCAACATTTTTAGACAACAAATTTTGACAAGTTTTTGTCTGATATTTTCCAAAACTTTATTTCTTTACTGCATAGTTGAAGGGTACTGTGCAGTAGTGAAATTTAAAAACTAGTAACAATTTCGTTGATTTTCACTTCGAAAATGTAGAGAAGTTGCAAAATAAAATACCGCTACGGAAATACACTGCGCTTTCCGTGGGCGGCTGATGAGCCTCCGACGTACAGGACGTAGTGTCGATGACATCACAGGACGTGACGATTGTCATCGACCTCGTCGCTTCGCTCCTGCTTAGTCTCACCGAGGCCTTTCCTCCCACAGGGGTCTCCGTGTATTTCCTTCGCTGGAAGGATGCATGTTTTTCCAACTAGCGTAGGCAGAATATGTAGACTCCTGCGGGAACAGCAAACGGTTTTCGATGGGACGAACGATAGTGGCAGTCCCACGTGTCCGAAGACCCCGCAGCGGTAATTTAATGATGGCCGACTAAAAGCGTCCTTTGCGGACAACGTCGGCATACCCCTTGTCGGGGCAAGGAGGCTGAGACCGTGCCCGCGGAAAGCGAAGTATTCTTCCGAAGCGGTATTTCATCACCAATTTTGCAAAGAAGTGAGCAAGCACTCATTGTATTTCCGTAAGGACTATTGCTATTCAAACCTTACTGCACATTTTATGGAAATTGTCCAAATTAGTGCTTTACTTTACTGTTGCTCCTAATGTATTTTTAAAATGTTCAAGCGCCCATTCATGTCCTGCTTGATTAAAGCTGGCAACAGCATCTTTATGCACAACGATATCAAATCCTTTATTATAAGCATCTACTGCTGTATGTAACACACAAATATCTGTACAAACACCTACTAAATGGACTTCTTTTATATCTCTTTCTCTAAGTTTTAACTCTAAGTTCGTACCGGTAAACGCACTATAGCGAGTTTTCTCAAAGTAGAATACATTTTTATTTTGTTTATGTTCCTCATAAAGCTCTTTGAGTCCTCCATATAGATCCATTCCACTCGTACCTACAATATTATGAGCAGGAAATAGTTTGGACTCTGGATGAAGCTCGTCTCCTTCTTCATGAGCGTCAATTCCAAAAGTTACAAAATCACCAGCATCTAGAAACTCTTTAGTAATAGCAACAATTTTTCCCTCAATTGCCTGCCCGGGAACACCGCATGTTAACTTGCCATTCTCTGCCACAAAGTCATACGTATAATCAACATTTATTAAAGCACGCTTCATTTTTATTCCCCCATTATTTAAAAAAGTACTTATGAAACACTATCTTTTTGTACAATAATTGAGTGTGCCTCTCCATATTTACGTTCAGCTGCATGATATGTCGGCCCAACTTGATCAGTATACGTAAAGCTATGTTCAATTGCAGTAGTAATAAAATTTTTTGCCAGTAAAACCGCGTCATGGATTGATTTTCCTTTAGCTAAGTAAGCCGTAATCGCTGCAGAATAAGTACATCCTGCTCCACTTGTATTTACCGTATTAATTCGCGGTGCTTCAAAAGTAGTTAATGTAGTCCCTTCATATAGAACATCAACAGCGGGACCTTCCAAACGTCCTCCCTTAACTAATACAAAATCTGGACCTAATTTATGAAGATCGATCGCCGCTTGTTTAAGGTCATCGACACTACTTAATTTACGATCATCAAGCAAAATAGACGCCTCTGACATGTTTGGCGTTATGACTGTTGATAATGGTATCAACTTATTTTTCAATGCATCGATCGCATCATCTTTTAACAGTTTGGAATCCAATTTTCCTACCATAACTGGGTCGACAATAATATTTTTAATAGCTATTGACGATAGAAGTTCAGCAGTTTTTTCGATTACTTCTTTAGAGAACAACATCCCTGTTTTAATGGCATCGAAACCAACTTGATTATTTGCAGTAGAAAATTGGGCTTCAATCGCTTCTATCGTTTGCGGGTGAACATTTTTATTTGTTATTGGGTGACGTCCAACTATCGCGGTTACGACACTCATTCCGTATACATCCAATTCCTGAAATGTTTTTAAATCTGCCTGAATTCCCGCACTCCCTCCGGCCGCTGATCCGGCTATTGTTAATACTCGTGATGGCTTGTTCATGATAAAATCCCTTCTTTATAGATTGACTAAAGTATAGTAAGATACGTATTATATCTTTAACTGAAAATTTATACTTTTTAACAAGTATATCATACACAAATAGTTGTTTTCAAAATAATATTACGGAGGTCCTGGATTTGAAACGTCTCATCATGATACTTTTCATCTTCCTCATTAGTTTTCTCACTGCATGTACGAAAAAAAATAATAATGATACTCCCGTAACAATCGACAGTGCAAATTTATCCACTTTTGAACAGAATTTGCTTGAATTAATTGGCGACTATGCGAGTGTGATTGAATTACAGATTAACAATAAAAATGCGGAAGTCATTGAAGTATCAATCGATCAATATAAAAATGGAGAAAAGCAGGAAGAAGTCATGTTATTTAATTCTTACCTTGATGATACCGATCTATCAAAGCCAATTCGTGTGCTTATTTCCAAGCAAACGAATCGTAAGGAATTAGAATGGCTCGTCTCTATCATGTCAGAGGGAGGAACAACGAGTATGGAATCGAAAACAGTACTTGAAAAGGAGTATATGGGTTCTGCTTTTGGGATGGTCAATATGCCAACTTCAATTCATTTAGATGAGAAGAAAGTTATCGGTACAGTCGCCTTAACAGATAACGAATCTGTCCACATTCGTTCAGAAATTGAAAGTGAAGAAGATTTAAAAGCAGCGACAGATTATGAGGAAGTATATATTATTAATACAATGGTAAAATAATGTACCATAGTTAGCTTGTATGAATGAAGATAAAGATAAATAAGCTAGATGCTCTTAGCTAATTTTCATTTATAATACGTCTAACGCTTATTAATCACAAAAAATTCTTACCTTACGTTGCATAGAATCCAAAAGTGTTTCATACTCTACATTTCGCTTTATCATTGTATATGTCGCTCTATTAAAAGATTCTTATAGTGGGTATTCAAAAAGGAGGATGAAAAGGACCGAGCAGTTCGAGGCGGCGTAGCTCCCGGCAACGGAACGTATAGAGTTAAAAACATGAGTAGCGGAAAAGCAAGCCAACGAAGAAATGAGATGTGTCATTTTCACCGGACTTTTTGAACATCCTTCGCAAAAATTCTTTGCCAATATAGTATAATTTTTAAAATTCATTTTGTTCTATCCTCATTTTGATAATTTATCACCATTAATTTGTTCAATTGAATGGAATATTATGCAAAAAAAAAGAAAAGACTACTTAACATGGAATTGTAGCTTCTTTTTACTTTACTTACAGAAAGGAGACAGAACAAATGACAGACTGGCTGACTAGTTTACAAACGAATACACCTCAAGAAGGATTTGAGCTTGCACTTAAACTTTCCAGAAAAGGAGTCGAGTACACGCAACAGTCTGATGAAATTCAGAACAAACTGAGAGCAGAATATGCAAAAAATGCAGATAGTCTAACTTTAGCTTCTCAAGTAGCTGCAACACATTTTCAGACAATTGCGGCAGCGAATAATTATTGGAAATAGAGTTATGAAACAAATTCAATATTGAAGGGCTTCCGAAAATTGGTCGGAAGCCTTTCAATCAGTAAAGGGCAAAAGAAAAAGCTTGCAGATCTCTCTACAAGCTCAAAATAAAAAAACATCTATAAAAAACCATACGATCATAATGGATTGAATTAGAAACTTCGCAATTACTCCACTTAAAAAACCAGCTATGGCACCAACTGAGGCCAGGCTTGCCTCTTTAACCGACCGTTGTCCGACAATTTCAATTAAAAAAACAAGCACTAATGGAACAATAATTATCCCAAACGGCGGGTATACAAATATTCCTATTATTACACCTAATATAGCGCCCCACTGACTTTCTTTACTGCCGCCAAATTTATTAACAAAGTACCGATTTGTAACTAGATCTGACCCGATTAAGATAATGGTAAAAACGACCATAACAATCCAAAACATGGTCGTCAACTCACTACTGTTTATAAAAAAGTGATAGAGCACAAAACTGAGCCATATTGCGGCTACGGCTGGAATAATCGGCACAAATAATCCAACCATGCTTAAAATAAACAAGCAAATTATTATTGTCCAAATGACAAATTCCATCTGTTCGTTCTCCTAGGATAATGTCTAGCTAACCTCTCTTTGAAACAGTGTTGACAACTTTACCTCTTCTTTATTCATGATCCGTTTGAAATTTTCCTTATGTTTCACTAAAAACAATATCGTAAATAAAAAGGCAATATAGGTTGCACCTTTTCCAAAGGTATAAACTGTATACGTTATAAATGATATATAGAGCATAAATGTACCAGTCACAAAATAATTAGTTACAAAAGCAAAAAGTAATAAAATAATTAGTCCCATTACAGCAAATTTCCAGTCTAGAAATAGTAAAACACCAAAAAATGATGCAGTTCCTTTTCCACCTTTAAAACTCATTGTAATTGGAAAGTTATGGCCAACAACAACAAATAAGGCATTTATATAAAACAGTAAAAATTGAATCTCAGATAAGAGAACATATTTTTCCAGTATAATAGCTATAAACATAAGAGAAATAACTGCTTTAATGATATCGATAAAAGCAACGATAAATCCATATCTCCAACCTAGTAAAACTGTTGTATTAGTCGCACCGGCATTTTTCGATCCATTATTTCTTATATTTATTCTTTTATACTTCCCAATAATCTGGGCACCATTAATACAACCAAACATATATCCTACAATTATTGTAATAAGCAGAAGGTACAATTCCTATCCCTCCTTTTCCTTTCCTACTGCATCATATGATACATTCATTAAAAAGAACCTTGCTTATTTTAAATCTATAGATTTGGGTTCTTCTTCGTTTCTTCATGCTCATCTTTTTCTAATGGATCAATTGTATGTTTATATCCATATCCTTTAGAAATGGTTAATAGCGATAAAAGTAGGATTCCAACCGTTAAAATGATACTAATCACCATTGCTGACATTGCCATTTTGACACACCCAACCTTTTTGTAGATTTACTAGTATCGTACGTAAATTCTCCAATAAAGTCTACTTTTTTAGTCCTCACCGATAATTCGTACCTCTCGTTCTAATTCAACTCCAAATTTTTCTTTCACAATTTTTTGTACATATTGAATTAATGCAATATATTCACTAGCGGTAGCACCTTCTTTATTAATAATAAAACCAGCATGTTTTAAAGAAACTTGTGCTCCACCGATTTGCTTACCTTGTAATCCACTGTCTTGAATAAGCTTCCCTGCAAAATAGCCAGGTGGTCGTTTAAAGACACTTCCACATGTAGGGTACTCAAGCGGTTGTTTTGATTCGCGTTTAAAAGTAAGATCATCCATCACCGCTTTAATTTCTTCGTAATTCCCTTTCTCTAAGGCAAACTCTGCCTCAAGTACTATATATCCGTTTTTAGGGATATTACTAGTACGATAAGCTAGATCTAGCTCTTCTGCTTGAATCGTTCTTAAATTCCCTTCTTTATCTATAATTTTTGCCTGATGCAAAACATCTTTAATTTCTCCCCCATATGCACCCGCATTCATAAAAAGTGCACCCCCGACTGAACCAGGAATGCCACAAGCAAATTCTAGTCCCGTTAAATGACTTGCCAAACCTTGCTTTGATACATCTGCAATAAGTGCTCCACTTTGAGCAATTATTTTAGTTTTTTCCACCTTAATATTATTTAATTTTCCTAGATACATGACAATTCCACGAATTCCACCATCTTTAATGATTAAATTAGATCCGTTTCCTAGTAACATAAATGGAATATTTTCTTTTGTTGCAAGTTTTACCACTTCCTGTACCTGTTCATATGTCGTCGGGGTAACAAAATAGTCTGCGTTCCCGCCCAAACGAGTATACGTGTGATTTTTTAAAGGTTTATTTTTAACTACATTATCTGTAGATACAATATTAACTAGCTGTTCATATATTCTCACGAAAATCATTCCTCAACATGATAGTACTATCCTAAAGAAGGTCTATTGCCCTTCGATTAAAAAGTCTAAAACCATTATATAAAATTATCGTTTATTTGTCCTTGTTTATCTAAAATAATCGAGCCATTCATCTCTACCAATTAACCACGTTTAAACCATCAAAAAACCTTCCTGAAAATACATTTCGTACATTTTATTACTATTTTATAGTCATAGTTAAAGGAAACTGTGCAGTAGTGAAAATTTGTAAATTAGTAACAGCTTCGTTGATTTCCGCTTCGAAAATGTAGACAAGTTGCAAAGTAAAATACCGCTACGGAAATACACTCCGCTTTCCGTGGGCGGCTGATGAGCCTCCTCGTCGCTTCGCTCCTGCGTAGTCTCACCGAGGCCTTTCCTCCCACAGGAGTCTCCGTGTATTTCCTTCGCTGGAAGGATACATGTTTTTCCAACTAGCGTAGGCAGAATACGTAGACTCCTGCGGGAACAGCAAACGGTTTTCGATGGGACGAACGATAGTGGCAGTCCCACGTGTCCGAAGACCCCGCAGCGGTGGTCTTCCGCGAGGAGGCTGAGGCCGTGCCCGCGGAAAGCGAAGTATTCTGCCGAAGCGGTATTCACATCGCAACTTTGTTTGATATTTATAAAGAAAATTACTCAAGTTACTGCACAGTTTATGAATATCGTCAAAAGTATTTTACGTAAAACAAATGATAAGTAAGCTCCATTTCTATTCAAACTAATTGCTTAATCGAATGGAATTTCGGCTCTAAGTTATCAAATGTTGCAATGTATTTAAAACCGAGCGATTCCAATAGTTCATATATATCTTTAATATGACGCCCAACATGCTCCGCTTCGTGTGCATCTGAACCGACGGTAATTATTTCTCCGCCACATTCTTTATATAATTCTAAAATGTCGATACTTGGCATCGCACTATCTAAAACATAGGCAAAACCAGAAGTGTTCACTTCAATTCCCTTACCTTTTGGAATGATTGTTGTAAATATGTTTCGAATAATATCATGGAAATCAGCATTACTAGTTAACTTTTTATATCGTTTTACTAAATCTAAATGTCCTAAAATACTGTAGCTGTCAAATTTTTGGACGCAATATAAAAATTCTTCATAATATAATTCATATGCAGCTTCTGGCGTTCTATTATTAAAAAAATCTCCCCAATGCAAGTTTTTCTTATCTGCTGCGTGCATCGAACAAATTATAAAATCAAATGTTTCCTTTTCTAATACATTCGTACAATAATCTAAAACATGGGGTTGAACTCCGATCTCAACCCCTTTTTTCACCACAATCTTCTCTTTATATTTTTCTTGAATTGTTTTAATTTCTTGGTCATACGCTTTTAAATCAAGTTCGAAATTAATTGTTGGATCAGGGTAATCATAATCAATATGTTCCGTAAAACAAATCTCTTTAATTCCTTTTTGTACAGCAGCGTTGACTGTATCTTCCATTGGTGTTTTACAATCTGCTGAAAAATTACTGTGCATATGGTAATCAAACATTCGTATTCCTCCAATTTGTAATTGACAATTCAATAGTTTATTATTAAACTATATTTACACCGTATACTTTATCTTAGTAAAGTGATGAAGTGATAAATTCATAAAGGGGCATTTTTAAAAATATGTATTTATATCATAACATAGAAAACAATCTAGTTATTAATGTCGAGCAAATTTTTGCCCGACAACAAATCATTCAAAAAATTAAACAGCGTTTTACAACGTTTGGCTATAGTGAAATTGTGACTTCTTCTTTTGAACATTATGATTTATATGCAAAAATGAACGGGACAGTTAATCATCAAGAAATGATTAAGACAATTGACAATACAGGAGAAGTCTTAGTTCTCCGGCCCGATGTAACGATTCCGATAACACAGCAAATTGCATTAAATAATAAAGAGTTACATGAAGATTTACGCTATTTCTACGTTTTAAATGTGTTTAGACAAACTCAAGAAACAAAAGATTTCCGAGAAAGTACACAAGCTGGTGTGGAGTATTTTGGTAATCCATCTCCTGAAGCGGATGCAGAAATTATCGCATTGGCGATTCAGCTATTAGAAGATTTACAAGTTAATAATTACAAAGTTGAATTAGGTCACGCAGGTTTTTTTAAACAATTAGTAACAGATATGCAATTAGAAAAACAAGATTTAGCAGAATTAAAGAAATATATTCAAGCCAAAAACATTACAGAAATTGAACAATTTTTAACATGCCAAGCTGTTGATTCAGGTATTAAAGAAATTGTCCGGTCATTACCATTTTTATACGGGAATCCGCTTGATGTCATTACAAAAGCAAAAGAACTGCCACTTAATAAAGAGATGAAAGATACTTTGGACAACATCTATAGTATTTTCAAATTTCTAGAAGCTTATGGGGTAGCAGAACATATCGTCGTTGATTTAAGTCTAATTAACCATATGGATTATTATTCCGATATGATTTTTCAGGGATTTGTCGAAAAGGTTGGGAAACCTATCTTAATGGGAGGGCGCTATAATACACTTGCACATCAATTTGGTTCAAATCTACCTGCAATTGGATTCGCCTGTGATGTTGACTTCTTAATTGCCGGGATTGAATCAAATACGTTACCGCAAATGAACCCAATTGATATAACTATTTTATTCGAAAATGTAACAGATAAAGAAGGCCTACAACTTGCAAAATTATTAAGAGGTAAGCAATATAATGTGCTAACATATGTCGATTCAACGAAAGCAAGTAGAATTCCAAATTCACGGTTTACGGTAAAGTTGAATAAAGATAGTAAAATATTAATTGCAGGAGATGAAACAATTCCTTTTAAAACACATAATGAAATCATCGAGTTACTTCAACAAGTTAGGGAGAGAGAGTAACATTGGCAGAACTAACACTTGCATTAGCAAAAGGGCGAACAGCAATAGATTCATTGCGTCTCTTAAAAAAGGCAAATATCATTTTTCCCGACTTTGATACAAAAAGTCGTAAACTTGTTTTTTATAATAAAGACAGATCGATTAAATTGATCTATGTAAAAGCCGTTGATGTTACAACTTATGTAGAACAAGGTGCTGCTGACATTGGCATCGTAGGTCGCGACAATATTTTAGAAGCTGAGGCAGATATTTATGAATTATTAGATCTGCATCTTGGAAAATGTCGATTTGTAGTTGCTAGTTTAAAAGATATTCCAATGACAAAAGGAACTTCATTAAAAGTCGCATCAAAATATCCGAATGTGGCTAAGAAATACTTTTCAAGAAAGGGCATTCCTGTTGAAACAATTAAACTAAACGGTTCCGTAGAACTTGCACCGATTATTGATATGGCTGATTGTATTGTCGATATTGTAGAAACCGGCAGTACCATAAAAGAAAACGGCTTAACTATTTTAGATAATGTCGAACAAATTAGTACAAGGCTAGTTGTCAATAAAGCAAGCTTTGCTACAAAAACGAACGAAATTCAACACTTTATCGATCAACTAAAAGCAGTTTTGGAGGACTCCTAATGAAAATAAAAACAATTTCCGAATTTCAATTAGACAAAAAAACGCATGAAGTAGAACGTAATGAACAAATTGACAAAATAGTCTTAGAAATCATTCAAAATGTACGTGCCAATGGTGATCAAGTGCTATTTGATTATGCGAAAAAATTTGATCATGTGGAATTAAAAAATTTAGTTGTTACTGATGATGAGTTAGCTGAAGCTGAAACGATTGTAAGTAAGGAATTCATTGAAGCAATTGAGACTGCTAAAGAAAACATTAAAACGTTTCATGAGGCACAAGTCGAAAAATCTTGGTTTTTGAATAAAAAAGATGGGGTTTTGCTCGGGCAACAGGTAACTCCTATGGATCGAGTCGGAGTATATATTCCTGGTGGTAAGGCTGCTTATCCTTCTACTGTATTAATGAATCTTATACCAGCACATCTTGCAGGAGTCCCCTCTATCTATATCGCTACACCTCCACAAGCGGACGGGAAAATTAACCCACATGTTTTAGTTACTGCAAAAAGAGTCGGTATTACGCAGATTTTTAAAATGGGAGGTGCTCAAGCCGTTGCAGCTTTTGCCTATGGATCAGAATCAGTTCCAAAAGTCGATAAAATCGTCGGCCCTGGAAATGATTTTGTGGCCCGTGCAAAAAAATGGGTATATGGAGATGTCGCTATTGATATGATTGCTGGTCCTAGTGAAATTTGTGTTATCGCTGATGAATCAGCAAGAGCTGATTATGTTGCGGCAGATCTACTTTCTCAAGCAGAACATGATGAGGCAGCAACCTCCATCTGTATTACGGCTAATATTAGATTGGCGGAACAAATTAAAGAGGAAGTAGAGAAACAATTAACTGAATTAGACAGGCGTGAAATTGCTCAAGCTTCGATCGACAATAACGGTCAAATTATTGTTGTTGATAATATGAAGGAAGCCTTCACACTCGTCAACGATATTGCGCCAGAGCATTTGCAACTAATGATTGAAAATGCAACTGATCATTTACCAGATGTAAAGCATGCAGGAGCAATTTTCTTAGGTAATTATTCTCCAGAACCACTTGGTGATTATTTAGCAGGACCAAACCACACACTTCCGACAAGCGGGACCGCAAAATTTGCTTCCCCACTCGGTGTGTATGATTTCATGAAAAAGTCGAGCATAATTCGTTATTCGGAAGCGGCTTTATTAAAAGAAGCTGATTATATCGAAACATTAGCAAACTTGGAAGGTTTACATGCACACGCTAAATCCATTTCAATTCGCAGAAAAAAATAAGCGTGTGTAAGTTTTATTTAGCATCTTTTATGTGGAATAGGATACAAGATCTTAAAAAAAAGCCACAATCCACAAGAATAAATATGTAAAGGAAGGTTTTGCTTTGAGGAAACATTCTATTTCTAGAAAAACAGCGGAAACAAAAATTGAATTAGATTTTTTAATCGACGGAGAAGGAAAAGGAAAAATTAATACAGGTGTTGGCTTTTTGGATCATATGTTAGTTTTATTCACTGGACACGGTCTCTTTGACTTAAACGTTTCATGTGATGGAGATATTGAAGTAGATCAACACCACACTACGGAAGATATTGGTATTGCATTAGGTCAAGCTTTTAATGCCGCTATGGGGGATAAAGCAGGAATTACCCGTTATGCTACAGTTTCCATCCCAATGGATGAAGCACTCGCTACAGTCCATTTGGATATTAGCGGGAGACCTCATCTCGTGTACCGAGTAGAAGGTTTAAAAGATAAAGTCGGTAATTTCGATACAGAACTTGTACAAGAGTTCTTTCAAGGGTTTGTTAATCATGCCGGTATAACCTTACATATTAACCTAGTGTATGGTACAAACACCCACCACATGATCGAAGCAATTTTTAAAGCATTTGCTCGCGCATTAGACGCAGCAAGCAGTTTGAATCCAAGAGTGAAAGGGATCCCATCAACTAAGGGGTTATTATAAATTATAGTTTTTCTACAAAAGTATTATTGCTTTTAAACCTTCATAGTTGAAGGATACTGTGACGTAACGATTTAAAAAGTGACTCTACCTCCGCTCCGGAATGTGAGTCGATTAACAACATGCAGAGTCCAGATCTAAGATGTCGAGTCGATCCGCATGACGTCGAGTCTTTTTCCAACATGTCGAGTCGATCTGCAAGACGGGGA